>JAPUEV010000183.1 GCA_027492415.1 Ignavibacteria bacterium | reverse complement strand
CTTATTGGCGGAGCAATGCTGTTTAAGGATTCAAAAAATCCCGTGGTAGAGCTTGGCTTATCTATAGCATCATTCACATACGGCGGGCTGCTGGGTACATTTTTGCTTGGTATATTCTTCAAAAAGACAAACCAGCGCGATGCAATGATAGGTTTTATTGCAGGGATATTGGGTATGGTAGCGGTTATTTATTATACCAAGACTGCATATACATGGTATACTATAATAGGGGTATTGATCACATTGATAGTTGCTAATATAACAGCCTTATTTCCAAAGAAGGCAAAGTTATAATAAGATCAGCTTAATTTGACTGTAACATTTCATTTGTTTTTCTTAAAAGCCAGCTTTTGTGGTTTACCATTTTCTGTGCCTCCAGCTTCTCCTTTATTTTAAGAATACCATCTTTTTTTCCACCGGTTTTTGCCTTTATCAGCCCGGTCATTGCGTTTATAAAATGCAGGTTAACTTCCCTGAATATATCCGAGAACTCTTCCCTGCCGGTCAATATATGGCGGAATGAATCAAGGACGCTGATGCAGGATTCAAAGTGCCCTTCTTCGAAGTATATTATTGCAATGTGGGTTTTAACATCAGATGCGAAGAACGGATTACTGAGATCCACATTATTCAGATATTTAATTGCTGTGCCGTAATCTTTGTTCACGTACGCAAAGATGCCTTTGGCATGGTTGTAAATACTTTCCCTTGATTCATCATTCACATTTGCTATATTATTTTCAAGGAATTCTTCACCCCAGCTTAACTGGTTAAGCCTTACGGATGTAAATATTATATTTCTGAAAGTAAGCAGGCTTATTCTGCCGCCTGTCCTTAATGCAAGGGTATTATATTTTAGCTTCAGCTTAATTATTTCAAATTCATTCCAAACCCCGTTATCAGCGCCATCATTAACAAGCTGGATAGCAATGTTATGCAGCGAATCCAGAAGTGACGCAAGCTCATAAATACTGAACTTGTGTGCATTTTTTAAAACGATATCCCTGAAATTGTTGAAGTTCTCTATGCTGCTGGCAAGCATGGCAACCAGCCTGCAGTAATAAACCTCTATCATATCGCTGTAGGGATAATTGTTATCTTTAAGGTAACTTAGCAGGTATCTGAAATCCATTTTATCCAGTACCTCTTCAACCAGATTATTTTTGTGCTGAATGTTGAACGAGGTCATATTGGCATTCAGGTCAATTGCTATCCTTGTAAGCTCTGTAATGAAAAAATATATAAGGTAGTCTCCCGTTTTCATGACATTATCCGCAGCGTGCTTTTGTCTATCCCTTGCCAGCAGGAACTGTGTTTTAATTGTTTCAAGCTTGTGCAGGTGAAAAAAAAGCGGGTGGATCATATGTGTTGTATCAAGAAGGTCCTTTTCTATTTTCTTAAGCTTAATATCATAAATGTTATCAAGCCTTTTTGAATTCAGCTCGCTCAAAATATCGAGCTCCTTATCGTTATTGCTCCTGTGCCTGTATTTATTTATGCCAAGAAATTCCAGCGCAAGCTGAAGAAACCCGGAAGACAGATTTTTCATAACCTGCTCATTATAAGCTTTCCCAGGGAATATTTTTTCGAAAATAATTTCTTTTTCAAGCCTTTCGGAATCAAATGCAGGGTAATATTTTTTTAAGATATCAAATATTTTGATGATGTTCTTATTGGAATTGAAATAAGGTGATTTAATAAATTCCCCGAACTCTTTGAATTCCTGTGTGTTTAACGCGGTTAAAAGCTGAAATACCTTGGATGACCTCATTTTTTATTACTTATTTTAATAAAATACCCTAAAAACTATAAATAATCAATAAAAAACAGAAATACTCTTATGCAATTTTTATTACTTATGGGGTTAATTTTCAGGCGTACATAATGTTATTACTTATTAGCTTCAATTATAGTGGATTTTAGTGAAAAATACGCATTTATTTCAATGTTGTTCTAAATATTTTTATTACTTATAGCTCTCGAAATCTTTGAAAGCCTGCTAAGGCTGGTATATCTTTGTATCATTATTAAAGCACAGGTAAAGAAGATTAGTGAAAAGAACAGATAAATGTAAAAAGGAAATGATACAGAATGAAAGCTTTGATAACCTTGGTTTAGAACTGCAGATAATGGAAAAAGAACTTATCGGTTTGCTTATAAGCAGCTCTTATCCGCAGGTAACTATTAAGAATAGCAGGAAAGTGATAAAAGAAAAAACAAAAACTATAAACAATAAATCAAAAAACAAAAGGAGTATAAAATGAAATTTTTAAAATTACTTTTTCTCGTTGCTTTAGTTTGTACCACATGCCGCGGTCAGTGGATACAGCAGAATACCCCGGATAACTCAAGCTCATACTTTGACCTGGAAGCAATTAACCAGCAGATCGTTTTTTGTGCAGGGCAGAAATTGCTGAAGACCGTAGACGGGGGTACAACATGGAACGCTTTAAACGTTGCCGGTTATAATTCTACCATATGGGGAATTTCGTTTTATAATTCTTCAACAGGCTGGGGCTGCGGATTCACCGGTAAAATACTGAAGACCACTAATGGCGGTACAGGTTGGGATGTATTAACAGTTGGTACAGAATCGTTCAGGGATATTCTGTTTGTTAACCAGTCAACAGGCTTT
>JAPUEV010000182.1:515-2638 GCA_027492415.1 Ignavibacteria bacterium | reverse complement strand
GAAATAAGGGTAATGGGCAGAAATACACAGGGTGTAAGGCTCATTAAGCTCCATGAAGGCGATACAATATCAGCAGTTGCCAGCGTTGTTGGTGATGATGCTGAAGTAGAATAAATTATACTGTAACCCCGGCCTTCAAACCGGGGTTATTTGTCTAAATATTATTCCTGAAATTATATTAAATGGATAAACAAAAATTATATTCAGAAATTGTTGAATTCCTTAAAAGTAAAGGCGCAACTAAAGTAGCTGTCTTTGGCTCTTATGTAAGAGATGAAGAAACCAGGGAAAGTGATATAGATTTGATCGTAACTTTACCGGATGACATTAGTTTAATGAAGTTCGTTCGGATTGAAAGGGAGCTTTCTGAAAAGATTGGTAAAAAAGTTGAATTATTAACCGAAGAATATATAAGCCCATACATTATCAATTCTATTCGTTCTGAAATGAAAATCCTTTACAGTTGATAAAAGATAATTTCACATATTTAAACCATATCCTAACTTGCATAGACTATATCGAAAAATATTCTGTAAACAAAAAGTTCGATGATTTGATTGCCAATAGAATGATGCAGGATGCGATTATCAGGCAAATTGAAATTATTGGAGAAGCTACTTCAAGAATTCCCAAAGCATTCAAAGATAAATATCCTGAATTACCCTGGATTGACATGAAGGATATGAGGAATAAATTGATCCATAATTATTTCGGAGTAAATATCAGGCATGTTTGGAATGTGGTAGAGCAGGATATTCAGCCTTTGAAAATGCAGATTGAAAATATATTAAATGAAAATAATATTCAGATTAATTTAGGCTTTAATGACAATGAGCATGATTGACCTCCGTTCAGATACAGTAACCCGTCCATCAACTGAAATGCGTGAAGCTATGGCTTACGCAGAAGTTGGCGATGATGTTTGGGGTGATGATACAACTGTTATAAAATTACAGGATAAATGCAAAGAGCTGACCGGTAAACCGGCAGCTCTTTTTGTTACCTCAGGGTGTATGGGTAACCAGCTTGCAATTAAATGCCACACCAATCCCGCAGAAGAAATAATAGCTGAATGGGATTCCCACATAGTTAAATACGAAATTGCAGGTCCCGCTTTTATTTCAGGCGTTCAGACCATGCCGTTAAAGGGTGTTATGGGATTTATGAGCCCCGCGGAAATTGTAAGCAATATTAGACCTGACTGGTACCACTATCCCAAAACATCACTGGTATGCATAGAAAATACCCATAACCGCGCAGGCGGCACTATTTACCCGCTTGAAGATATTAAAAAGGTAAGTGATGTAACCAGGGAACATAACCTTAAGCTTCATCTTGATGGCGCAAGGATATTCAATGCTTCTGTCGCATCCGGCGTAAGCGTAAAGGAGTATGCTTCGCATGTTGACTCGATAACGTTCTGCTTTTCCAAAGGACTTGGCGCGCCAATTGGCTCGATGCTCTGCGGTGATGAGGAATTCATTACCAAAGCGCATAAGTTCCGCAAAATACTTGGCGGGGGAATGCGCCAGGCAGGTATCATTGCTGCAGGTGCCCTGTACGCAATTGAAAATAATATCGAACGACTGAAGGATGATCATAAAAACGCCCGCCGGTTTGCCGAGGAAATCTCAAAGCTGCCGTATGTTGTTATCGATATGGCATCAGTTCAGACCAATATTGTAATATTTAATACAACAAAAGATGCTGCAAAGATAAAAGAAGTGCTGGAAGGTAAAGGCGTACTGGTTACAAATGACGGCAGCGATAAGATACGCGCAGTCTTCCACCTGGATGTAAGCAGCGAACAGACAGAACAGGCAATTGATGTTTTTAAAACACTGAGGGCTTAAACTATATTGTATACGCAGAGCTTTTTTTTCTTGCACTCTGCATTTAAAATCTATGGAACTCGATAAATCAAAATATAAAAACCTGTTTCAGCTTCGTGTTCGCAATTTCCAGGTTGATTCACAGGGTATTGTTCATAATGCTATATACCTGGAGTATTGTGAAATAGGCAGGGTGGAATATGTCCGCAATCTCGGCATTCAGCTATTGCCAACCGGAATATTTGATGACGGCGTAAAGATAAATGTTAAGCGTAATGAGATAAATTACTA
>JAPUEV010000182.1:0-505 GCA_027492415.1 Ignavibacteria bacterium | reverse complement strand
GGTTGATGATATGCTTGATATTTACACACGCATATCGTATCTAAAGAACTCAAGCTTCTGCTTTGAGCACCTTATATTCCACAATGAAACTGGCAGGCTGCTTGTAACACAAAAATCAGTACAGGTTAACCTTAACTCGCAGACAAATAAGCCTGAGCGCCTGCCTGATCACTTACGCAAAATTATTATGGATTATGAGGGTGATAGTTTAGAAATATTAGGGTAGAAATTTATATGAAAACAATTATTTATTATAAAATTTTAAGCTAAACTTCAATCTGCAGCCTGCAACTGAAATTTTCAATTAGTAATCTGCAATTTGTAATCTGTAATCGCCTTACTGCTTCTTCTTTGAAAACGCATCCTTCAGCGCATCCTTCATCATCTTCCTGCCTTTTGAGCCGCCGAAATTTATCGTTATCGTTCCCTGGTGAGTTAAGCCCAAGTCCTGGTGATTGTAAAATCCGTAATCAATTTCAAATATAGAATAATATAAGCCTACACC
>JAPUEV010000181.1 GCA_027492415.1 Ignavibacteria bacterium | reverse complement strand
ATACATTCATAAAGAATTATTTATATTTTGATAATCTCAGGGATTTTATAACATATCTAATGTGGCTTGGACCAAGCTTCTGGGTACTTCTTTTTGCAACTTTCCCAAGAAAGAACAGGATATATGAGAATAATAAATTTATTTCCCTGCTGTTTATTTTCCTGCTCCCCATTATAATAATAATTTCCGCTGTTATGAACCTTGAAAGCAAGCCTCTTACATTCATGATATTCCTGCTGATGTTCGTTCAGATGGGTGCCGGGGTATTGCTGCTTTCAATAAACCTTAAGAAGGTGGGCTCTGCACTTGAAAAAAGGCAGGTAAGGCTGATGCTGTTCGGCGTAAAATCAGGGGCAATTTCTATAGGCTTTGGGTGGGTTTTAGTAATAGTAACACAGTTTGTACTTTCTAACCGTATTAGCTCTAATTTACTGATAGTAAGTCTAATGATATTTTTGTTGTGTGAAATAGGCGGGCTTATTATCCCATTCTCATTTTTAAATTCTTTCTTCCAGAATAGGCTGCTTGAAACAGAAAGCGCTTTAAAGCGAAGCGTTCGTGTGTTTGGAGTTACAGTAGGCATGATAGGCGTTTATTTATTTGTGATATTTGTAATTGTAAGGTTATCAGTCAGCTTCTTTGACCTGCGGGACCCTTCAGTGATAATTGTTTCTGTGCTTCTTTTATCACTCACATTTACACCAATAAACAAACGCATACTTAACTGGATTGATGAAACATTTTACCCGGAACGCACCAAGTACGCAGCAGCATTAAAAAATTATATACATAAGATCTCAGGACAAATTGAATCAAATGAGCTATTGACTGAATTAAGGCTTTGGGTTCAATCCACAATTGGGATAAATCCGGTTATTCCGTTTGCATTGAGTCCACAGCTTGCAACAGGTGTGCCGTTCAGGTTCAACGATAACGAAAGTGTTATTCACCGTATAAGAAGCGGTGATAAATTCTTCTGGGATGAGATCTCAGAGCGCTCGCGAATTACTGTTGATGAGAACGAAATTGAATGGGTTAGGGATAACGAAATATCAGTAACAATACCAATGATATCACAGGGCGAGCTAATTGGAGTGCTGAACCTGGGCAAGAAATCAAATGAAGAGGATTTCTCAGCGGAAGACCTGGATATACTTACCCAGGCATCGGCGCAGACAGCACTTGCACTGCAGAACCTGAACCTGCAATCGGTTTACATCGATAAAAAGCGGATGGATAAAGAGCTTGAAATGGCAAGGGTAATTCAGCGCAGGCTGATGCCGCAGGAAATTCCCCAGGTAACAGGACTCGAGGTTTATGGTGAATCAAGACCATGTTTTGAAGTTGCAGGAGATTATTATGATATAATCACTAACGAAGAAGGCAATACGTTCCTTGTTATAGCGGATGTAAGCGGCAAAGGCGCCGGTGCAGCTATGATAATGGCTAATCTGCAGGCTTCAATAAGGGTAGGACTTGAGATCACGGAAGATTTTTCAGAATTTATCGCCAGAATAAATAACCACGTATATAAGAATACATCGTCATCAGAATTCATAACATTATTTCTAGGTGCATGGGAGCCAAAGACAAGCTCATTCCATTATATTAACGCTGGACACAATCCACCTGTAATGCTGGATAAAGAAGGAAATATTACAACTCTTGATGCAACCGGACTGATACTAGGTGTGCTGCCTAACCAGGTTTATGAAAGAAAATTATTTAAATTAGAGCCAGGTTCAGTTATTGCTATCTTTACTGACGGGCTTGAAGAAGCTATGAATGCACAAAACGAAATTTTCGGGCAGGAAAGGATCATAGATACTTTAAAAGCATCACGAGATCTGACTGCAAAGGAAATTGTTAAGAAAGTACAGTTAGATGCAATAGATTTCTGTAAAGGCAAACCGCTGCATGATGACCTGACAATGATTGTGGTCAAGAGCTAAAGTTTAATCTTTTTTCCTAATCCACTCTTCATTGAATTTATCACGGAACTCGATCATTACTTCTTCGAAACGGTTAAATCCCTCTTTTTTCATTTGAGCTGCAAAAGACCTGCTCCGCGAAGTACCTGAAATTGATGCCCAGAAAAACCTCAACATTCCCATAGCATCCTGGTGCCGAAGTTTAGTTTTTGTCTGCCTTACACCTATTTTCAGCTTCTGCGATGCCTTATCTGAATTCATAACAGGATCAAAGACATTCTTGTTTAAAAATCTCATTATTTCCTGTTCTTTATTCATAATTTACTCATCTTTTAATATTTGTGACTGTTCAATCAATACTATTTCCGGTTTTCTGTTCTAATACAAATTTTCTTTACTGACCTTAGACTTTTTTACAAGATAATATACTATTGGGAATAGCCCAAGTGTTGCAAGTGAAGCAAAGAAAAAAGCTATTTTAAAGCCAATATCATCATTTGATTTTTCCGGAACCTTATCGTTTTCACCTGTTAATGTATTTAACGCAGAAAATGTTCTATTTATCCTTTTCGTAAAAATAATTGTAATAACAAAAGATACAATGAAGCTGGTAATCAGCAGCCCAATCGATATATCTTCGGTGGATCTGTTTGGAGCTAAGATAAAAGTAATTATTGCCAAGCTGACTGAAAGAAACAGTACAAGGAAAAAAGGAACT
>JAPUEV010000180.1 GCA_027492415.1 Ignavibacteria bacterium | reverse complement strand
TCCTGTTGGCATTGGAGCGCCTCTAAACTTTAAATTTACCCCTGATAATGGTATTGTAATCTCAGGCAGAGGAATCACAAGCAGCATTAATGCATTTGCAAAACTTGATCTTAACGGAAACCATTTATGGAGTACAGCTGGTATGAACAGTCTTACCACTGGTGATATTGCCGGCGATAACTCAGGTAACAGCTATATTATAAGCGGGCTTTATGGCTCCAGCACTCAATCAACAGTAACAAAAATGAATCCAGCAGGTGCAATTTTATGGCAAAGTAATTTCAATTTAGCAGGGTTAAGAATTGAGGTAGGCAGCGACAATCTTCCTGTAGTTGCAGGATACCCTAACACAGGTTCGCCAGGTTCTTCATTTATAAAAGTAAATTCAAATGGAACACTTTTATGGGCAAACACGGATGGTGACAGTACATTTTCTTTCTTAGCTCATGCCATGTTAAAACTTGACCAGTTCAATAATATTTATCTTGCAGCCGGATTAATGACACATATGGGTGTTTGCAGGGTTAACAGTAACGGCACTAATGGCTGGACGGTAACAATTCCGGGAAGCGGTTATGCAAACGCTATTGATATTGGAACAGATAACAGCATATATGTAGTTGGCGGAGCAGCAACAGCCGGTGGTGGAATCGGAAGGATCATGCAGCCTTTAACTTCCATAAACGGGAATATAAGTTCTGTACCGGTTAATAACTGGCTGGGATATAACTTTCCTAATCCATTTAACCCGGAAACTATTATCCATTTTGGGGTATCTGGTGATGGTGTATATAAGCTGAATGTATATGATATTTCAGGTAAACTTCTTTTGATACTTAAAGATGGATTTACAAAAGCAGGGGAATATTCTGTAAAATTTGATGGTTCAGGTTTAGCATCAGGAATATATATTTATAAACTTGAAGGGAATAATTTTACAGAAACTAAAAAAATGATACTTCTAAAATAGTAATAATTATAAACAAAAAGCCCGACAGTTAAATGCCGGGCTTTTTTAATATACAATTGATTAACTATACTTTTACGGGCTAATTATTTCTGATATTCTGTGAAGGGTTTTAGTAAAGCTGTGCAGTTCATCTGCGGGAACATTTTTTAAGATCGCGCGTTCACACTCACTCATAACCGCATTAATGCGTTTAATGTCCTTTTACTGTAAGCTTAACATTATATATTCTTTTATCATCATCACCTTTTGCTTCAGTCAAATAACCGTGCTCTATTAATTTATCTATTACGCGGCTTCCCCGTGATTTTGATAGCCCCATCATTTCAGACATCTGCATACATGATTTAACCTCACCGGGATTTATAGAGAACAATCCTCTGTATTCCGAAGGAGAAAGCTTCAGCTCTTCGCGGATACTTTCCTCTTTTGCCTGGCATGTGAATTTCAGCTCAAAAATGAGCTCTACAATTCCTTTATTCATTTATATTAATGTTGTTACAGGCAACTTAACTATAATTGTTTTAATTTTCAATAATAAGGATATAATTGAACTTTAAACGCAATTTATTGAGATAAATCCTTTCAATACTATAACCAATTGCAATCTGAATACCTGATCAATGACCTCCTATAGTTATAACTGAATACAGTATCAGCAATGCCAGAACTGAACCGGTAAGTACAGCCAATAAGCCAAATATTCGTAAGACTATTTCCCCAACAAGTGAACCCGGTTTTTTAACTTCATATTTTTCTGTAATTCCCTGCTCTTTGTATCTTTTCCATTGAACGCTGCGTTCATGCAACATCTCTTCTTCAGTTACCTGTCCGTTGAAAATAACAAAATCCATGGGGAATTTTTCTGCCCGGAGGTGAGTGTTAAAAAAGTGAACAGTGAAAATAAAACCTACAGCAAGCAATGCCTCATCTGAATGAATTATTGTTGCCATATTAAATATCCACCCGGGTAAATAGGAACCAAAGAATTCAGGGAACCAGAGTATCAAACCGCTTGAACCAATTATTGCAACTCCCCAAAATACCGCAAGGAAATCAAATTTTTCCCAGTAAGTCCACCTGTCAAATGCCGGTTTGGGTCCGCGGAAAATAAACCAGCGGAACATAGCTTTCAGGTCCCGCAGATCTTTCCTGTTTATAAAGAGTGAATCAGGACCAAAGAGTCTTTTGAAAAATGTTTCTTTTGAGTATTTTTTTGAGAACAGGAAACGGATACTCATAATTAGAGTTACAATGAAATAACCGAATGTGATAACAGCAGCAATCCTGTGGATTGTACCTGCGCTTCCTATACCGCCAAGGAAATCCATCAATGATTTGCCCCATGAAGTATAATTGAATTTTAAAGGCAGACCGGTCAATGCAAGTGCAAGGAAACTTGTTACTACAAACAGATGAAGTATAATATGAACAGGCTTAAATCTTCTGTAAACTTTGTTTTTTATCTTTATATTTTTATTTGCGGCACCGGTAAAATTTTCAGCATCACGAATCTTTTTCTTTTCGATAAATCCCCTGAATGTCCAAAGCAGCGAATGTAACCAGAAGAAAAGGAATGTACCTGCCAACAGAGCATTCATAAATACTGTGATCCAGAAAAGCGCCGGGTACTTGCTGTGATTGTTAGGTTCAGCGTGTGCTATAAACCCGGAAAAGCCACTGC
>JAPUEV010000179.1 GCA_027492415.1 Ignavibacteria bacterium | reverse complement strand
GCTTGCAAGGATGCAGAGCAACTGGTACAGGGTACTTGATCTTACATTTATTGTTTTAGGCATGTACCACGGCTTAAACGGTGTATGGGGAATTTTCAGGGATTACAAGCTGAAACAGTGGCAGACAATAACAATAATGAGTTTACTGATAATTTTTGGTTTGGCATTTACATTATGGGGTATTAAGACAATACTTGATATTCCGTATGTCCAGACAACAAGCGAGCTTCTAGTAAAATAGCAGTACCATTAAATAACTTTTTTCAATCAAAAAGGAGAAAACAAATGGAAAAAATCAACGAAATCAAAGCCATGCTGGATGATATGGGTAAGGACCTGGAGAAATTTTACGCAAAAGGACAAAACTCAGCAGGTACCAGGTTAAGGAAAGCTTTGAATGAAGTAAGGAAAAAATGCCAGGAAATGAGAAATGATATTCAGACCATAAGGCAGGATAGAAAGACAACAACACCTGCTTCATAGTTTGTACAGATTTTAAAAAGAGAAGGAAACGATTTTTAAAATTCTTTAAGTAGCGGTTTAAACGGAGGTAGTTTTACTTCTGAATAAATTGCTACTTATTTTTATTTATAATACTGCACTTTACTCCATTTTATTGATATTAAAATTCCCCCGGATTTATTAGTTATTAGGGAATTAAATCTATATATTTAACATTAATACTATTAAGATACACTAGAAGCACTATACAGCCAGGATGAGCTCAAAAATAAGAAATTTCTGCATTATTGCACATATTGACCACGGTAAATCAACCCTTGCAGACCGTTTACTTGAAGAAACGCACACAATTGCACACCGCGATATGATAAAACAGGTCCTGGATGATATGGACCTTGAACAGGAACGCGGTATCACTATAAAGCTGCATGCTATCCAGCTTCAGTATAAAGCCAAGGATAACGATATATATACACTGAACCTGATAGATACACCGGGTCACGTGGATTTTTCATATGAAGTATCACGCTCACTTGCAGCCTGCGAAGGCGCGCTGCTTGTTGTAGATGCATCACAGGGCATCGAGGCGCAGACAGTAAGCAACCTGTACCTGGCAATTGATGCAAACCTGACAATAATTCCCGTAATAAATAAAGTAGATCTCCCCAGTGCTAATGTTGCTAATGTAAAAAAACAGATCATCGAAATGATTGGCTGTGATGAAAGCGAGATAATTCTTGCAAGCGCAAAGGCAAACATAGGTACAGAAGATATCCTTGAAGCAATAGTTAACAGGATACCTGCACCGGAAATTAAGGAAGATGCGCCGCTGAGAGCTTTGGTATTTGATTCAACTTTTGACGCATACAGGGGAATTATTGTATATTTAAGGGTAGTTGACGGTGAGTTAAGAAAAGGTGATAAAGTAAGGTTCTTTGAAACGGAAATACCGAGCGATGCCGAGGAAGTTGGTATTTTAAGAATGAACAGGGTCGTAAAAGATGTTCTCCGTTCAGGAGATGTTGGCTACATGGTGACAGGCATAAAGACTGCCGCTGAGCTTTTAGTGGGTGATACAATTATAAATGTTGCAAACCCCGCTTCTGAGCCGCTTGGCGGATACAAGAAGATCAAACCGATGGTATTTTCAGGTATCTACCCTGCATCCAGTGATGACTTCGAGGACCTGCGTGAATCACTTATCAAGCTTAAGACAAATGATGCTTCGCTGATATTTGAGCCGGAAACATCTTCTGCTTTGGGCTTTGGATTCCGCTGCGGATTTCTTGGGCTGCTTCATATGGAGATCACACAGGAAAGGCTTGACAGGGAGTACAACCAGACTATCATTACCACGGTACCAAACGTAGAGTACCAGGTACACAGAACAGACGGCAAAATGGTTCTTGTTGATAACCCATCACAAATGCCGCCGCTTGGGAATATTGATTATATTACTGAGCCATATATTAAAGCGCAGATAATTACTCCCACTGACTATATGGGCAACATTATGAAGCTTGCCAATGACAGGCGCGGAATATTTATTTCAACGAATTATTTATCAGAGACAAAGGTTGATCTTATATTTGAATTCCCTCTAAGCGAAATAATTTTTGATTTCCACGATAAGATGAAATCAATTTCAAAGGGTTATGCATCGCTGGATTATGAGTTCATAGATTACCGCAAATCAGACCTTGTTAAGCTTGATATACTGCTTAACAATGAGCCTGTTGACGCGCTTTCTTCAATTGTTCACCGCTCTAAATCATTTGAGTACGGCAGAAAGCTTTGCACAAAGCTTAAACAGCTTATCCCAAGGCAGATGTTTGAGATAGTAATACAGGGCGCAATTGGCGCAAAGATAATTTCACGTGAGACTGTAAAAGCGCTTCGCAAGAACGTTATTGCAAAATGCTATGGCGGTGATATTTCCCGTAAGCGCAAGCTGCTAGAAAAACAAAAAGAAGGTAAAAAAAGGATGAAACAGGTAGGCTCTGTTCAGCTGCCCCAGGAAGCATTCCTTGCAGTACTTTCAATAGATGAATAACACTCAGCAAACTAACAGTTAATGACAGAAAACGATAAGCCTCTGGATTCCGTCCCTTCAGGAGAAGAAATTACTGATAAGCCTGCCGATATAGTTGAAACCAATGGGAAAGATAAAGCTGATAATAAAGATATTACCCCT
>JAPUEV010000178.1 GCA_027492415.1 Ignavibacteria bacterium | reverse complement strand
TAGGCTCAGTACTTAACCAGTCTTTCAGCAATTTTGAGATTATATTTTATGATAACAATTCCAGTGACGGCAGCATAGAATTTGTTAAAAGTGAGTTCAGTGACAGCAGGATAAAGATCATATGCGCAGATAAAAATTCAGGTTTTGCAGGCGGGAATAATGAAGCATTAAAACATTGCGGGCACGATCTGGTGGTACTGCTCAATAATGATACTAGTGTTCATAAGGAGTGGCTCATAAAGCTTGTTGAAGCAATGAAGGAGCCCGGAACAATAGCATCATCATTTGTGAGGACAAAGGGAATACCTGAGAAATTTTATGAGACTAACGGTTCAGTTTCATATTTGATGTATAATATCATGAATATTTTTCCGGATACTGAAGATGAATTTTACCCGAACGGCTGCTCGGTCATCTTCAGAAAAAGCGAGATTGGCGAACCGTTTGACAGCGATTACTTTTTTTATGGTGAAGATGTTTACCTTGGTTTGAAAGCAAGGTTCATGGGTATGAAGGTGAAGTTTGTTAAGGATTCCATTGTAGAGCATTTCGGCGGAGGGTCGCCTTCTGCCGGAACTTTTAAAACTTTCTGTATGGAAAGGAACAGGTTCTTAAACCTGTATATATTTTTCAGCGGATGGTTCATTATTAGAATGATACCATATATTACTTTAAATCATACTGCAAAAACTATTTATTCACTTTTTTCAAAAAAATATTCAACCATTGGACTTATAAAAGCATACCTGTGGTTTTATGTTAACATTCCCGCTGTATTAAAGAAGCGCAAAGCCATTTCCTTGATAAAAATTAAAGATGAAAAAGAGATAATAAAGTTTATTTCATCAAAGATAATTAATGAAGGCTCAGTTGCGGCAGGCATGATCAATAAATTATCTTATTATTATTCACGCGTAACGGGAATAAAACCAATAGAATACTTTCAGAAGAGAGCTTAAAAACACGTTACTACCCTGCTTATCACTTACTACATTAGAATTTAATGCTTATTTTTGTATAATTAAGTTATAATTTTGGCTAAAATTAAGGTTTTACAGCTGATTGACGGCGGTTTTTTGGGCGGCGGACAGACGAACGTGCTTTCTATTGCCAAAAACCTGGATAAAAATATATTTGATGTTTCTGTTGCAGCAATGGGCGGCGGAAAATTTGAGGATGAGGTAATAAAGAACAATATCCCCTTCCATTCAATTGAGCTGCCTAAATTATTAAGGACAAAATACCTTAAGAACCTTGAACAGATATATCTTCAGGAAAAATTTGATATAATACATTCCCACGGTGGTGTTGCAGGATTTTACGGCAGGATATTGAAGAAGCATCATACGGAATTAAAAGCAGTACACACAATTCACGGGATACATTATATTAACAGCGGCAATATAATAAGAAGAAATGTTTCGAAGACCATAGAGCAGTACCTGGTTCAGTTCACTGACCGCACGATTTGCGAAACTTACAATGATTTTTTAACAGCGGTGAAGAATAAAATAGCCGACGTATCAAAAACTGATATTATACCCAACGGTATAAACATTTCCAGGTTTGCCAACCTGAAAAAAGACAGTAAGCTTATTCAGGAGCTGGGATTTAACGAAAGTAATTTTATTATCGGTAATATCTCCAGGTTTGATGAGCAGAAAAACCAGAAACTGATACTGCAGGCTGCATACTATCTTATCAGGAAATACCCGCAAATGAGGTTTGTGTTCGTTGGCTCAGGGCATTACCTGCAGCAGATGAAGGACCTGGCAAGGGATTCCAATATTGAAGATTATGTAGTGTTTGCAGGCGAGCAGGAAGACCTGCTTCCTTATTATTCTATTTTTGACCTGTTTGTATTCCCTACTCTTTGGGAAGGAATGCCGTACGTGCTTCTTGAGGCAATGGCATCAAGGCTGCCGGTGATCTGCAGCAGGTTACCGAATCTGCTTGAGGTAATAAAGCCGGATCATTCCGCTTTTGTAATTGACCCGATGGATATGGATGACCTGTTCAGAAAAGTATCCGCGCTTTACCAGAGCAAAGAGCTTCGTGAAGAAATTGCGCAGAATGCAATGATAGAATCAACACAATATGATGAATCAGAGGTAATACCGAAAATAGAAAATGTTTACAAAGAGGTTATGAAACAATGAAAAGGATCGGCATATTCGGCGGGACATTTGACCCGGTTCACACAGGCCATTTGATAATGGCGGAAAATGTAATGGACCAGATGCACCTTGATACCGTATTATTCATACCTTCAGGCAATCCACCGTTAAAGGATAATTCAGAAGTAACTGAAGGCAATAACCGGCTTGATATGGTGAAGCTTGCAATAGAAGGCAACCCGAAATTCAGCATTTCGGAAATTGAGCTTAAAAGCAGCGGCAGTGAGCCTTCATATACCGTCAATACACTGATGAAGCTCAGGGAAGAATACTCAGCTGAGCAGGTAAAATTATATCTTATCATAGGGATGGACCAGCTTATTGACCTGCATAAATGGAAAGAGCCGGGAAAGCTGTTTTTCCTGACTGAAGTCGTGGTAATAAACCGTCCGGGATATCTTATACAGCAGGTAGAAAATGAATACAGCAGGCGCGGTATATTTGTACCTGTTCCGGATGTTGATATATCTTCATCTGAT
>JAPUEV010000177.1 GCA_027492415.1 Ignavibacteria bacterium | reverse complement strand
GTAAAGCCAATCGATCTTTTTAGCGGGATACCAAGCCTCTCGCCCCCGAAAAGCTGAAAGTATGGATTGATATATGCAGTGGTACTTCTTATAGATCTTTCCCTTTTTGGCGGTGCTACAAATTCTTTTATTTTTATCTGCCTGATAACATCAATGAATACACTAGCATAATCCAGCTTCTTTTCATTCATGTTCTCTTTATTGGTACCTGTCCAGTTTATAAGCCCGTCCTGTACTTTTTTGGATAGCTGGCTCCATGCATATCTCTGCGCCGAGGGATCTGATTCATCACCCAGCACTACAAACTGGTTCTGCGTATTGCCATCCATCACGTTCACTACAAGCGTATAGCTTTCAAGCTTAGGGTCAATTCCCATATCGTCCTGCGCAGTAATGAAAATGCTGTCATCTTCTGCACGTGCTGTGATCTTAAAATATTTCCAGCTCCTGGGATTAGCAGGGTCTTCTTCCTGCTGTGCGTACAGGTTTACTGTTATAAGGGGTATCAGCAAAAATATAAGGGCAATTATTTTTATCAGGGTTTTCATAATAATATATTTATGTAAAAGTTAATTAAAATTTCTGTTTCAAAAAGAGCAGAAGACAGGAATATTTAATATCCGTTTTTTAACGGAATAATAACTACATTTTTAAAAGAGCGGGATAAAGGAAGCTTGTAGTATTAAATATATTCTTTAACTGCTTATACAAAAATACACCGTAAAAACGTGAGCTGTTAGAGTAAATTAGATTATTTTATTGTAACACATTATACTACAAACTATATGCTTAAATCAGGCATTAATCAGCTTTTATGTGAATATTATGCTTGCTCCGGCGGATTTTTCATAAAACTCACCGACTGTTATAATATCGTCAACCTGTTCACAGAAATCTTCCTTCTTTAAATGGAACATATCCACCGATGCTTTGCATGCATAGATATTGCAGCCAGCATCGTGTATCATTTCAAGGAATTCCCTTACAGGCGGAATATCGATCTTTTCCATTTCCTTTTCCATCATATGCGTAGCCAGAGCGCTCATACCGGGCAGCGAGCCAATTAAAGTGGGCATGTGCATTGCCGGATTGCCAACTGTTGCTACCTTCAGGTGATCCATTTTTTTGTTTATTATCGCTTCCATACCAAAAAATGTGAAAAACAGGTTTGCGTCTATACCTTCCATCCGTGCCCCGTTAGCCATTATCAAACCGGGGTAAACACCTTCCAGTGAGCCTTTTGATACTATTATGGATACTTTTTTTATGGGTTCTGAATTATTTTCTTCTGACATTTTATAACCTGTATTTAAACTATTTATATTGAGTGTTCTGCCTGATTTTTTATTTTGCCTTTTATTGCTAATTGTTAATTGCTAATTGTTTATTGCTAATTGTCATATGCAGCCTTTGGGTTTTGGCAGGCCTGCTATCTTTGCTGCTTTTTTAGCCGGACCCTTTGGGAACAATGAATACAGCTCCTTAGTATCAACACCGCTTTCTTTGGTTAGCTTTCGTATTGAAGGAGCATCGCCTGATTCAGAAAATACCTTCCTCATGTAATTAATAACCTGCCAGTGTTTTTCGGTAAGCTCATTAATTCCTTCTTCTTTGGCAAGCTCCATTGCAATTTCCTCATTCCAGTCCGCCAAATTAACAAGGTTGCCGTCAGCATCTATAGCCAGGCTTTTACCGAGTATTTCCTTTACTCCAACTGCCTCTGACATTTTATCTTCCTCCTGAGAGTTTTTTCAACTGTTGTTTATCTGATATAAAATAATCTTTATTATTTTTGCCGTTTGAACTTATTCCGTTCAACTTATTTCCGGTGGGCGGTTTATCATCAAGTATTTTCCCTTTCAGAGACATTTCGGGTCCCACGGGAAGCTCTTTGCCCATAAGCAGGATATTCCAGTAAGCCCACCTGAACATCAGCTTGCCTAAATGGTTTGTGCGGGTTTCTTTCAGCAGCTTAAACGGACCCAAATGCGCCAGCGGAAAATTTCCCGGCATAGGTTCAACATCATAGTTAAAATCAATTAAAAACGCCTTGCCGTGGCCTGATTCAATAAAACAGTTTGCATGACCATCAAACTTAGCTGCAAGCGGCCTGGCGTTTATGAAATGTATAATATTTTCTGTCAATATTTCTGAAGCAAAGTGCGCTACCGACCCCGCTTTGCTTGCCGGTATGTTGGATGCGTCTCCTATTACAAATATGTTCTCATGTCCTGATGCCTGAAGTGTGTATTTATCCGTGGGGACAAAATTTAGCTCATCTCCAAGTCCGCTGTTTTCAATATACGATGCTCCTTTATTTACAGGAACTGTTACAAGAAGATCAAACTCAACTTCACGCTCATCCCATGATACAAGTTTTTTATTTTCGTTATCTATTCTTGCAGTGTTAAAGTCGGCAACAAGCTCAATGCCTTTATCTTCAAGATAATGCCCAAGTACTTCTGCGCACTTATGTTTAGTAAATGCTTCTGCCAGAGGTGTAACGTATATTATCTCACAATCATCGCGGATGCCTTTATCTTCAAGGAATGCATCAGCTAAAAAAGCGAATTCAAGCGGCGCAACCGGACACTTTATAGGCATTTCTGTGATATTTACCACAAGCCTGCCGCCCTGCCAAACCTTTAATTTTTCCGCAAG
>JAPUEV010000176.1 GCA_027492415.1 Ignavibacteria bacterium | reverse complement strand
CTGTGAAAATAAAACCTACACCAAATACAACACTTATATCAGGTCTGTTTGCAAACTGCCTTAATGCTGCTTCTCTGTCTGCACCCGGACCCGGCTCAATATACTCAAACTCAATGCCAAGCTCCTGTTTGGCTTTTTCAAGCCCGCGGAATGCAGCATCATTAAACGATTTATCGCCCCTGCCGCCAACATCAAAAACCAAACCGACTTTAAATTTTGACTTATCGGTATTATTATTGGTAGTAGAGGTCTCTTTCTTCCCGCAGGAGGAAATGAAAAATACTGATATTATTAGTGTTAAAAATATTCTGTTTATCACGTTAAACCCTTAATTTTTCTCAAAATTACGGCATTTTTACAACAGGTGCAATTACAATAAATAACTATTAATATTATTCAAAAAACTGAATATAAAACTAAACTCATCCGATGACTGATTAAGCAATCAAGCTTTAAGTCATCGGATGAGTAAATATTTTAGAAAAGTTATTGGGTTACTTTTCGTTAACATTCTTTTAACTCATAATTGTTATATTTGTATCTTAATCAATCAAAATTTATGCGAATACTATTAATAATATTAGCTTCATTCTTTGTTTTAAACGCTTATTCACAGGATATCAAAGAAGTTACAATTCTGCACTGGAATGACTTCCACGCGAGAAACCAGCCATATAAAGTATCAAAAAAGGATTCAGTGACAGGTGAACAGGTCTACTACCTTGTTGGGGGAGTAGGCAGCATGACGGGTTATCTTAAAAAATACCGCACACCAAATTCACTTATTCTCAATGCAGGTGATGACTTCCAGGGAACACCAATATCAAACTTCACACGCGGCAAGTCACAGATAGAAATTCTGAACACATATAATCTTGATGCGTTTGTCCTCGGCAACCATGAGTTTGATTACAGCCAGTATTCGCTTGATTCAGCACTTGCGCTTGCAAAATTTGATGTGCTTTCGGCAAACGTGTTCATGCAGTCAAAAAACAAGCTGATGGGTAAGCCGTATACAACAAAAACTGTGAACGGTGTTAAATTCGGTATAATAGGTATAACACTCCCTGAGCTTTTTGAAACATCCATCCCTGTCAATGTTAAAGATCTTTTAATGCTGAATGCTGATTCAGTGATAAAGGTTGGTATAACTGAACTTAAAAATGATAATTGTGATGTAATCGTTCTGTTAACACATATCGGGCTGGAAGAAGATAAACAGCTTGCAGATAAATTCTATCCTGATGTTGATATTATTGTCGGGGGACATTCACACACTACACTCTTCAAACCTGTACGCAGGAACGGCGTTGTTATCGTACAGGCAGGCTCCTACGGCAGAAACCTTGGCAAGCTGGATCTTAAAATTGATGTTGATAAGGATACAGTGCTGGAATCATACGGCACGCTGATAGAAACAGTTCTGGATTCATCCATTTTTGATAAAGATGCCGGTGCAAGAATTGATAACATGATAGCGCAATACCTGCCTGAGCTTAGCCAGGTTATCGGAAAGCTTGAAGTTGACTGGCGCGCATCTTACAGCGATGAAAGCAACCTCGGTCAGTTTGAAGCTGACGCTTTCAGGATAAAAACCGGCGCGGATATTGGCTTTGTAAATGGCGGGGGACTGAGGAAAAGCCTTTTAAAAGGGGATATACTTGTTGGTGATATATGGGAAATAAATCCTTTCGGAAATGATATTCAGACTATAACAGTATCCGGCAAAACCCTGAAACAAATGCTGAAAAATAATATTAAGATAAGGCTTGAGAAGGTAGCAAAGGGTGAAGGCGCAGAGCTGCTTCATAATTCCGGCTTAACCTACAGCTATGATTCCAAAAAAGCTTTGGAAGGAAGCGATGATTTTCTTATAAGCGTAAATATCGGCAGGGCAGAAGTTGATGATAATGCAATGTACACTATCGCTTCAAATAATTACGTCATCAGCCAGTTCAAAAAATTCTTTGGCGATATTTCCGATACTATCACTCCAAAAGATACAGGCTACAATGACCGCGACCTGTTAATTGAATATGTAAAAGAAGTAAAAGTTGTATCCCAGCAGGTTGAAAAAAGAATAACCGATGTATCTAAGTAAGCATGTATAATCATCCGATGACTTTAAGCTAGACTGCTTTAGCAGTCATCGGATGATTTAGAATTTCTTTTACCATTAATAAATTAGATATACAAAAAAGGCAGAATTAATATTCCGCCTTTATTTTTGCCTTTTGCTTTTTTACTTTTGACTTAGTTGCTTACTTCACTAAAATCATCTTCTTCGAATCTATCCTTACGCCATCAGCTTCAAGCACATAGAAGTAAATACCTGATGCCATGTTCAGCGCTTTCATACTGACCTTGTAAACACCGGCTTCCTGGTTCTCATTAACAAGTGTCTGAACTGATTTACCCGTCACATCATAAACCTTTAACATGATATTGCTTGCCTTTGCAACGTTGTATTCTATTGAGGTTGTCGGATTGAACGGATTGGGATAATTCTGCTTCAGCTCAAACCTGTTCGGTATCTCAGCTGATATCTGCTCAATACCTATTACCGCTGATCCGCCGGATATCTTATATCTCTTGTACCACTCCTGTACATATAAGTTTGCAACTCTTGTGCTGACCACAAAAAGTAAATTCTCGTCATTGC
>JAPUEV010000175.1 GCA_027492415.1 Ignavibacteria bacterium | reverse complement strand
TGACAGCGCAAATATATGCGGGATAAAATACCTGACTGCATTCATAATCTGTATGCCAACTTCGCGGTTAGGAAGACCAACATGCACATGCAGTCCGAATATCAAATTAGCGCGGGCAGCTTCCTGCATTTCTTTTACAATTTCATGGTAACGCGGATGATCGGTGATAGTTACTTCATTCCAGTGTGTAAAAGGATGTGTTCCTGCTGCTGCAATCCTGAATCCCGCTTCTTTTGCAAGTGTCGCAAGATTCGAGCGCAGGCCGGTTACCTCTTCCCTGGCTTCATGGATATCACGGCAAATCTTTGTTCCTACTTCTACAACAGAAGCATGCATTTCAGGCTTTATCTGTTCTTTTAACAGTACTTTGCCTGAATCAACTATTTGCTGCATATGAGATACCAGTCCCCTGGTTTCAGGGTCAACCAGCATGAACTCTTCTTCTATACCAAGTGTGAATATATGCTTATCCATATTTTTATTTGTTTATGATACAATCTATATATTTAAGATTAATAAAGCAATATATAGTGAAATTCAGATTAACTTCTTTCCTGAAATATAAAAATTACGAAAACTACCATAACTTTTACAATTCTCTCGTGCTGAGCGCTACGCCTGCTTTGGCATGGGAGTCGAAGCACAATATTCTGCATTTATCCATACCCTTCGACTTCGCTCAGGGTGACAATACATTCTGCTGCCTTACTTTATACTATGCTGCCTTACTCTTCTTTGTCTTCTTTTCAGCCTTTACTTCGCCGTCTGAATCTTCTTTAACTTTCTTTACTGTCTTCTTTGCTGTTAATTTACTTTTGGGCTTTTTTTTTACAGAGTTATCATATGCACCTTCAACTATCGGCTCATTATTTGCAGATGAATAAATAAAATCACCCCACGTTAAATTGTTAAGACCTTCCCTGTGCTCCATTGCTCTTCTTATTGCCATATTAGCTGCAGCTTCAACTATCCACTCAAAGTTTTCTTCGCCAACGGAATTAACATCAGCATCAGGCGCCGGATTGCAGAAATCGATAGCGTAAGGTATGCCATCCCTCAGGGCAAGCTCAACAGTATTGAAATCATACCCAAGCGCGCGGTTGATCTTCAGAACAACATCCGTCAGCATCTTATTCATGGCAGGATCAACTTTTGTATCCTTCAAATATCTTAAGTGGTGCGGGTTCCTTGGTTCATAAGGCATTACCCAAACATCCTGCCTGTCAAGACAGTATATGCGGTAATACTCATCAAAAATTATTTCTTCCTGCAGCATCATCACAAGCTGCTCGGTCTCGTTATAAGCTTTAAATAATTCTTCCGGGTTGCTGCATTTGTAAACGCTTTTCCAGCCTCCGCCTGCATGCGGTTTAAAATATGCCGGGAAACCGATATAGCTGAAAATTCCTTCCCAGTCCAGAGGGAATGAAAGATTACGGAATGAATTTGGTTTTGTATCAGGAGGTAACTGATTAGAAGGAAGTATAACTGTTTTGGGAACCGGTACGCCGATTTTAGTCATAAGTGCATTATTGAAAAATTTCTCATCAGCGCTCCACCAGAACGGGTTATTGATAACTGCTGTTCCGCTTGCTGCCGCATTTTTTAAGAACGCGCGGTAAAAAGGCACATCCTGCGAAATTCTGTCAATAATAACATGATATTTTAACGGTTCGCCCTGTATTACTTTATCTATAGCAACTGCCTCAGCGGTTATCTCTAAATTCATTTCCCTTGCCTTGTGGTTAACTCTGTCTATAAAAGCCTGGGGGAAAGTATTTTCCTGTCCAAACAATATTCCGATTTTTTTCATTCTGTTAAATGACTCCTTTATATATTTATTTATTCTAAAATCTGGCTAAAAATGCTGTTTTTGTGTGTTTTTATGGGTTTTTTAAACGTTGGAATTACAAAAATACGAAAAATTAGGGAGATATAAAAGCGGTATACAATATAGATGATGATCAAAAGCTTCAGCTACAAATTGCACTGATCTACTAAGATAAAAAAACAAATTACATGAAATATATTAAAATTTGCGATACTATTCGCTTTTGGGACTTGATTCAGAATCTCCCCGCCTAGTCATGCTGAACTTGTTTCAGCATCCTGTTTTTAATATTAATTCAGACCCTTAAAACAAGTTCCTGAAGGCGAGGCAGGGTGACAAATTGGAAGCGATTATTTAATTTTTCCCTGCCGCCGCAGGCGTGAAACTTTCATGAACAAAACAATGCTCTAAGCATTGGACGTAAAAAAGGCAGCCTTTAAAGACCGCCTATTTTGATAATTCCTTATCACATTTCACCACTTCACTATTACTTTATCTCGCTATTTAATAAGAACCATCTTTTTCGTTTCCTTAAATCCTGGTGTTTCCAGTGAATAAAAATACATCCCGCTTGCAAAATTAGACCCGTCAAACTGAACCTCATAACTGCCCGCTTTTTTAAAATCATTCATGCTGAATACTTCTCTGCCAAGCAGGTCATAAACTTTTATCATCACATTGGCATCTTTTGGAATTTCGTACTTTATGTTTGTTACTGGATTAAACGGATTTGGATAATTCTGGTAAAGCTTGTATGTCTTTGGCTGATTATTATTAATTGCTGTAATATTTTGATTTATCGGTTTACCGCTGATTAGAGCAAGTATGTTGGATT
>JAPUEV010000174.1 GCA_027492415.1 Ignavibacteria bacterium | reverse complement strand
GTTATTTTATTGCTCGCTATCGGTACTTTCTATATCAGGATACTTCAGGCAAATACTGATTTTGTGATCATCGGACTTATTACCGCCGGTTTCCTTTATTTAATTTCTATTTACCGTATTTTAAAAGGAACATACCTGCTCTTTGATACATTCTTTATAAAAGTTTATGCTTATGGTATTTTATCAATTGTATTGCTGAGCGGCGGTATATTATTCTACCTGAACTCCACAAGATTTGTTTTTGATTACTTCCGCCTTGTGATGGCGTTTTTAAAATTGTAAAATTTCAAATCAAAATATCAATGTCACCAATTTCACCAATAAAGTCTAATTACACAAATTTGCATTTTTAACCGATTTCTGTAAAAATTGGAAAAAGAACTGATATACAAAGAAGAATGTTATGAAATAATTTCATGCTGTATGGAAGTATATAATACGTTAGGAAATGGTTTTTTAGAAGCTGTGTACAAAGAAGCTTTGGAATATGAATTCAAAAAAAGAAATATCCCTTACGAAAAAGAGAAAATTTTTGATATTAATTATAAAGATGTTGTTCTGGATAAAAAGTATAAAGCAGATTTTGTTGTTTACCAGAAGATAATATTAGAAGTTAAAGCAGCTTCATCCCTGACTGATGCCAACAAAAGTCAAACTTTAAATTATTTAAAGATAACAAAATATAAACTAGGTATCTTAACTAATTTTGGTGAAGAAAGTTTTAGATTTAAAAGATTAGTTTTATAATCGTTTAAATCAGTATCTTAATGAAAAAATCATTAATTTTGTAATTAGAGGCTCTTCTGGCTTTCTTGTTAATTCCTCTATTTCTTGAATATTAATTAGTGAAATTAAGTTTTTTTGTGAAATTTGTGATCAAAATAATAATTGTATCTAAGTAAACTTGAAATATTCGGTTTTAAGTCATTTGCTGATAAAATAGCAGTTGATTTTGATGCCGGGATGACCGCAATTGTAGGGCCCAACGGATGCGGCAAGACCAACATTGTTGATGCTGTGCGATGGGCTATTGGTGAACAGAAAGCCAGTGTCTTAAGAAGCTCTACAATGGAAAACGTCATCTTCAACGGCACAAAGAACCGCAAACCATTAGGTTACGCAGAAGTATCCCTTACAGTACAGAACACCAAAGGAATTCTTCCTTCAGAATATACAGAAATAAAAATTACTCGCCGCTGTTTTCGTGACGGTGCAAGCAATTATATGCTCAATGGCGTAAACTGCCGTCTAAAGGATATCACATCTCTCTTTATGGATACCGGAATGGGCAGTGATGCTTATTCAGTTATCGAGCTTAAAATGGTAAATGAAATTCTTTCACACCGTACACAGGATAGAAGAAAGCTCTTTGAAGAAGCATCCGGTATTACAAAGTATAAAGAAAGAAGACGTGAAGCGTTATATAAGCTTGAAGTTGCCCGCGAAAATATCAATGAGGCTAACATTGAAATAAGGAACAGGCAGCGTACTGTAAATGCTTATGAAAGAATAGCTCAGAAACAGCAGGAAGCAAAAGAAGTTAGCACTAAGCTTAAGGAAATTGAAATTGATTATCACTAGCGTGCTTACTCAAAGCTGATTGATGAAACAAAAAGCATTGAAGAAGAGCTAAAGAGCAAAGAAGCTGAACGCGAAACATTACAGGCAAGCCTGAATGAAAATGAGAATATCATTGAAAGATATAAGTCAGAGCTTTCTTCAACGGAGAACAGGCTGAATGAATCCAGAGATAAGCTGAATAATGTTAACCTTAATATCAACGAGCTTCAGACAGCAATTTCCATTGCCGAACAAAGGATAAAGTACCTGCAGGAAAACATTGAACGCTTCAGCAGGGAAAAAATCGAAATTGAAGCTGAGATCGAACGCGCTTCTGCGAACAAAACCGCAATTGAAGATAAAATAATTGTACTCAAAAGTACAATTGATCTTATGGAAGATTCACGCGCCACTAAAAAATCAACCCTTGACCAGACAGAGATAACAGTAAAATCAAGCAAAGAAGAACTAAAAGATCTGACAGTAAAACATGCTGCATCTGCAAAAATACTGCAGGAAAAACGCAGCGAATATGAGATCATCAAGAACAGGCTTGAAGACCAGATAACACGCTGCAGCAAGCTGGCAGATGAAAATATCGTAAACCTTAACAAGGTCGCGGAGCTTGATGAATCACTGCGTAACGCTGAAACTGAGCTTAACAGGCTTAAAGACGAATATTCAAAGCAAAACTCTGAGTTTGAGGAGCAGAAGAAGATAAAGGATAATTACAACGATGATCTTAATAAGCTTGAAAAGGATATAATATACCGCAAGCATGAAGCCGATAAGTTAAAGAATAAAATTGAGTTCCAGACAAACCTTCTTGAAAATTTTGATGACTATTCAGAAGGCATTAAATACCTTGTAAAAGAAAAGAATGAAAAAGGCGGCTCAGTTGTAATTGATAAGCTGGAAGTTGAAGATAAATTCAAAATTGCAGTTGAAACTGCACTTGGCGAAGTCTCAAATTACCTTATTGTAAATGATCTTGATGCTGCAGAGAACTTCATAAAGATACTTACCAAAGACCAAAAAGGCAAAGTAACATTCATTATACGTGACCAGCTTTATAATACTACTCTCAATATCTTCCAGGAGGAATTCCCGGA
>JAPUEV010000173.1 GCA_027492415.1 Ignavibacteria bacterium | reverse complement strand
GTATACTCTTCATTGTATAAAATGGTTTCATGGTTATACAGGGTAGTATCTTTGTTGAACTCATTTCCTTCAGTACCAATAGCTTTGTACTTTAATGAGACCCCTTTATTATTGACAATTGATCTTAATGAAAGAGTACCCTGGAATTCTTTGTTCTCGTGATTGACCCCGGTTCCCATGTAGTTGCCATCCATCTTTGTAAGGATATCAAGCAGGTTTATTTTTTTGTTCTTTGCAGGCAAATTATATTATTTATCTTTTATTTTTTCCCAATCATCAAGCAAAAGGCTGTAAAGCTTCAGGTCGTGGAACTCGCCTTTTGCAAAAAGCTTTTTTCTCATAATGCCTTCATATTCAAGGCCGCACTTTATCATTACTCTTTCAGATGCAGAGTTTGCCAGCTTGCAGGTTGCTTCAACCCTGTTTAAGCGCATACGTTCGAATCCGAATTTTATCACTTCCTTAAACGCTTCGGTGATGTAACCTTTATTCCAGAAATCTTTTGAAAGGGCATAGCCGACCTCACCGCATTTATTTGGCAGTGACCATACATGGTACCCTATGGTGCCGATAAGCTTGCCGAGATCTTTATGTATAATTCCCCACGGACTTGGAATGCCGTCTTCATACTGCTGGGTAATGAACCTGAGATAGTGCATTGAGTCAGATACGTTCCGGTGATACTCCCATGTAACATGCTCGGCAACTTCAGGTACAGAGGCATATTCATAAACATCCCCTGCATCCCTCATTGAAAGCTTCCGCAGCCTTAGCCTCCCGGTTTCGAGGACAGGAAGACTTTTAAATATTTCGTATACGCGTTCTGTCATAATATTATATCAGGATCATAAATTTATCTGAAAATCATATGATTTAATAGGAAAATAGCGTTACTTATTAACCAAATCATTATAATTATACCTGTTTAATTTCAATCTAATATTTGATGGGATTGTTATTTGAAACAGATATGAGTAATTTTGGTTTATATCAATCAAAAAATGCCAGAAAACTACATAGAATTAAAAAAAATTTACGAAGGTAAAGCTAAAAAGCTTTATTCATTAAAGGGGTATCCGGGCCTGTTATTGCAGGAATTTAAAGATGATGCCACCGCTTTTAACGCACAGAAAAAAGGAAAAATCCTGAACAAGGGTATCATAAATTGTGAGCTTACAACTTTTATATTCACTTACTTAAAGAAAAAAGGAGTGAGGAATCATTTCATTAAACAGATATCACCAAATGAAATGATAATTAAACATCTTAAGATTGTACCTATAGAAGTTGTTGTAAGGAATATTGCTGCCGGAAGCCTGCTGAAAAAAACCCGCTTTAAAGAAGGGCAGCAGCTAGCAAAGCCTATAGTTGAATTTTATTACAAAGATGATGCATTAGGCGACCCGATGATAAGCGACTCGCATGCGCTTGCAATGAAGATAGCCACAGAAAAAGATCTGAAAACACTGAAACAAATGGCAGAGAAGATCAATTCAATACTTAAGCCGTTCTTTTTAAAGAGGGGATTAAGGCTTGTTGATTTTAAGCTTGAGTTTGGCAAAGATAAAACCGGCAAAATAATGCTTGGTGATGAAATTACACCGGATACATGCAGGCTTTGGGATAAAAAGACCAATAAAAAGCTGGATAAGGACCGTTTCAGGTTCGATCTGGGCGGTGTGAACGAAGCATATGCTGAGGTCAGGAAAAGAATTTTAGGAAAGTAAAATCAGGAAAGTAATTACAGGGATAGCTTGAGACTTACAATATACGGCAGAGGTACGGTCATAACAGTACTTGTTATTACCATGGCGATGGATATTATTGCACTGTTGATACCAAATGAAATTGCCAAGGCAGCTTTGCTTGTTATTTCAGTTTTACTGATCTCTTTTACCTTATATTTTTTCAGGGATCCGTTACGTGAAATACCAAAAGACCTGAAGCCCGGCGATGTACTTTCACCGGCTGACGGCAAAGTGATGATGATAGAAGAAGTTGAGGAAAATGAGTTCCTTAAAGCGCCGGCAAAGGTTATAGGGATTTTTCTCTCTCCGCTGAATGTTCATGTTAACAGGGTGCCTATCACAGGAACTGTAAAATTTTACCAGTATATAAAAGGTCAGTTTATTGCCGCTTATGACCATGCATCAGCAGATAAGAACGAAAGAACTGTAATTGGTATTGAAGGTGAAAGATTTAAAGTGCTGTTCAAACAAATTACCGGCTTTGTAGCAAGAAGGATAGTTTGTGAATTAAGGGTTGGTGATAAAGTAAAGCGCGGCGATACGTTTGGTATGATAAAGTTCGGCTCAAGGACAGATGTGATATTACCGGCAAATGCAGTTATAAAAGTAAGTGTTAATCAAAAAGTAACAGGCGGAATAACTCTGCTTGCGGAGGTACCTGAAGTAAATTGAAGAACAGAATGGGTTTTATACCAAGTTTATTTACAGTTCTGAACCTGTTCTGCGGTTTTATGTCAATTATTCACGCTGATTCCCTTAATTTTGAGCAGGCAAGTCTTTTTATTCTTTACGCCGGCTTATTTGATATGTTTGACGGTGTTGTTGCAAGGTTCACCGGAACATCATCCAGGTTCGGGGTTGAGCTTGATTCGCTGGCTGACTTAGTTTCCTTTGGAGTTGCCCCATCATTTATACTATACAAAATTTATTTCTCCTCG
>JAPUEV010000172.1:1744-2688 GCA_027492415.1 Ignavibacteria bacterium | reverse complement strand
TGAACCAGTTCCACGGTAAGCACGGCAGGGTGTTCTGGGAAAATTCATACGAAGAGATAAAAATTGACAGCGTTGAATCGTTTAACAAGGCGTTAAACCTATTGAAGGCTGAATAAAAAATATTTTTTCAGATAAAACAAAAAGAGCGTTCAAAAATGAACGCTCTTTTTTTATATACATTAAAACTGTTTTTAAACCCCCGTCAAAAATTGTGGCATTGGGGATAATTTTTGATGATATATTATTTATCGAAACTTGAAGCTAATTTTCCCCCCTTTTAAAAAGCAAAGGGGGATATAAAAGCTAATTTGCTTTAAACTTCAAAACTGCTTCAGTGCCTTCGTTAAGTTTGCTTTTTATTATCAGCTCACCTTTATGCGCGTCAATAATTTTTTTGCAGATTGAAAGTCCAAGCCCAAACCCGCCTGTTCTTCTGGAGCGTGATCTATCGGCGCGGTAGAACGGCTCAAAGATATTCTTAAGGTCTGCTTCTGCAATTCCAATGCCGGAGTCTTTAATTGTTATCACAGCTTCTTTATTTTTTTCTTCTGCGCTGATATAAATTTCTTTTTGTGAATATTTCAGCGCGTTATCGATAAGGTTACGGAACACTACCTGCAGCTTATCCATATCAATATTGGCATAAATTTCTTTTGCCGGTTTTGTGAACTTTAATCTTTCCTGCTCATCATACTCACTTATTGTTTCTTCAAGCAGCTCTGCGATATCAGCTTTTTCGGGTTTTATGTGCGCGTAGCCGGAATCTGCCCTGTAATTTTCAAGCAGCCCTGTTATCATACGTTCCATTTCGATGACATCTTCTTCAATCTTTTCCTTTGATGAGCCGACCTCCAGTCCGAGCTTAATACGCGTTAACGGTGAGCGCAGCTCATGGGATACATCGATAAGCAATTGTTCCTTTGATTTTATTGAGATGTTGATCT
>JAPUEV010000172.1:767-1734 GCA_027492415.1 Ignavibacteria bacterium | reverse complement strand
GAGTCAGCAAGCTCTCCCAGCTCATCCTTTCTGCCAACTGGAAGCTTTAGGTCATAATTGCCTTCACCGATATTTTCAACAGCAGTAGAAAGCTCCTTTAACGGCTTGAAGAGATTCCGGAGCAGGAAATACAATAAAGTAATAATTATACTTATAAACAGAATAAGCATAATAATAGCCCGTTCGGGCTTAAAGAATCCCTGCGGATCGAACGGCTTGATAATAAATACACCCTGCGGAAACCTGATAACCGAATAAGGCTTTCCCTTATAATCCACTATTATGGATTCATCTTCATCATAACGTCTTCTTACTTCAGGATCGCTTAAGATATCTGTTAAAGTCGGCATATCCTCTGAGGAGGTCCAGCCGGAATTTGGATTTGCCTCATATCTCATATCAATTTCAAGATCGGTGCATATCTGTTTGGCTTTATCAATATCGGGCGGAATGCCAATCTCGTATATAAGACTTCGTTCCATCCTCCTTGAAAAATCCCTTAAGAACTTTCGCGGCTTGTTATCTGTGCTTAGCCTGAAAACAAACAGCACACAGATATTCAGCAAAATTCCGAATACAAAGACTATGAGGATAAGCTTGAGGAAAATGGAAAGATTTGGTGTTTTAAATTTCAATTAAAGTTCTTTCTCCATGTATTAATCTTTTACCTCGTCAAGATAGAACATATAACCGATGCTGTGAACTGTTTTGATAACCTGTTCTTTATCTTTTTTATTTCCCAGTGATTTAAATTTATTCCTGAGCCTTGAGACCATAACATCAACAGAACGGTCAAATGACATCCATGAAATTCCGCGAGTGTTCTGCATTATCTCATCGCGAGAGAGCACTTTGCCGTTATTTTTAACAAAAAGCAGAAGCAGCTCATACTCTGTGGAAGTAAGCTCCATATCCTTATTATGATATGCTGCTGTCCGTTTATTGGGGTCAACAACAAGATCCTTCA
>JAPUEV010000172.1:0-757 GCA_027492415.1 Ignavibacteria bacterium | reverse complement strand
AAGGAGAATGTTCTCATTCTTCTTAAGCTTCAGCTCACTGCGTCTTAATACTGACTGTATCCTTGCAAGGAGCTCCCTGGGTTCGAAAGGCTTTGGCATATAGTCATCTGCGCCAAGCTCTAAGCCAACAACTTTATCTGTGACCTCTCCCCTTGCGGTAAGCATCACAACAGGTGTCTCATAATCCTTACGTATCTGCTTAACGGTTTCAAAGCCGTCCATTTCAGGCAGCATCACATCAAGTATAATCAGGTCGTAATGATTGTTCTTCAGCCTAACAAGCCCGTCTTTAGGATTTTCAACTGCGGTTGCAGTAAAGTTATTTTTGCCAAGGTACTCCAGCAAAAGCTCATTCAGCTTGCTATCGTCATCTATTATCAAAATTGATTTAGACATTCCGTTATATTAATTCTTTCTTAAATTTTTCTTACAGAACAAAGGGGGCTTTACCCCCTTTCAGTTCTTAAGTACTCTATAAAAATACTTAACTTTACAAATAGTTACTACTCAAAAATATCTTCGCTAAATACAGATTAATTCTTTTTATCATCTTTTTTCCATTTATCCATCATCTCATGCTTTTTCTCGCGGAATTCCTTCATCTTATCGGCAGCCTTATTTCTCTGCTCATTGGTTAAGATACCGTGGAACTTTGCGAGCTCATCAATCATAAAGCTTTTCATTTCTTCTCTTTCAGCATCATGCTGTTTAGCAAGCTCAAGCGCTTTGGTTTTATCAAATGAATCATGGCGAAAGA
>JAPUEV010000171.1 GCA_027492415.1 Ignavibacteria bacterium | reverse complement strand
CCTTCTGAAAATACTCAGCGCATCCAGGAAGGGCATATTACAATAGGTCATATTATCTGCGAAAGTGTCGAAAGGGAATTATATTCTTGATTGTGGATTTCGGATTTAAGATTGCGGATTTAAAAGCTTTTGATTTTCATTGGATTGCACTGACTATGTCAGTGCAGCATTGACACAGTCAATGCACTCCAAAAAACATCTCACGTTTGACGTTTCACATTTGACGTTTCACTTGATCAGCTCGTATTAAAACCCGCATTCGCATCGATCCTTACAACCTGAATAATCATCATCTGCATTTTCATATACATTACGGTCTTATTCCTGAGTATTTCATTCTCATTCAGGTCCCTGGATTTATCTTCCTGCCTGTATTCAACTACATGCCGTACTCTCTGACTCAATGCCTGGTTATTTGGCACCGTGAAGTTAAATGCAACAAGCAATGTTAATATTATGAATGCTTTTTTCATATGGGTAAATCTATATAATTTTTCAAGGTAATGCAATATAAATAAAAACGTTCCCAACCGGGAGCTTGGGAACGAGAATATATAACTCTGTGCTTCTGTGTCTTTGACTTTCGCTTTCTGAAAGTTCTGTGTTAGTCCTATTACTTCTCCAAAATCCCTTTCAAATTATTCAGCCCGGTCTGCAGGTCGCTGCCAACTGATTTATCCATATCCATAACAACCTGCATCAGGTTCATAGGGTAGGGCATATTACCGAAGAACACCCATTTAACCTTTGTCTGGTTTTCGTTAACGGATTCTGTTGTCATATATGCTGATGATGTCGATTCAAACGGCTTTATAAACCTTATCTCATAGTCAACTCTTTCGCCTTCTTTTATCCCTTTAATTTCCTGCTCACCTTTGCCAACATTACTTGAGTCACTATCCCATGCCGATACAAATCCAACAGTACCATCGGTACCTTTGAACTCCTTCCTCATATTTACATCCATCTGCGCCCACTTACTGAAGTTATTCTGGTTCTTAAGATATTTAATATACTCAAAAACCTCTTTCTTTGGTTTATTTATCACCACTTCACGCTCAATTTTGTAATCCTTTTTTACAAAAACTGCAGTAATTAAAGGGATTGCAACAAGTATTACGATTACGATCAGGATCCATTTAACAATTTTCATGATTTTTTAATTAATTGATTAATAATAATTTCAGGAGGGCACCGATAAGTGCGAATATATAAACTTGATAAAATTATTGCAATACTCAAATTGCATATTTTAAGTTCTTTAATTGCGGCTAAAGCCGCAGATTTTCCTCTACATTCGTAACTCCGCTCTGAAGAGCGGAGCTACTCAAAGGACTAATTTATATTAAAACAGAATTCCCGTAACTTTCCAGAATACATATCTTAATAACCACTGACTTTAACTGGGATTAGCAATATTATCCCAAACCTGTGTTTATGGGCAGCCACTGACTTTCATTCTGAGTAGCAACACAATTCCAAACATAACTTTATGAGTAGCACTGTCTATATGAATAATACCCGAAAATTCTGAATAGCCACGGGCTTCAGCCCGTGGTAAAATTATAAATAAAACCCGGCTTTAGCCGCAATTAATTAATGCTTATTTTCCAATATGTACGAATCTGAAGTAAATCCAAACAACTCTTTTCATTGCAATATCTTGGTGATTTAGTTATTTTACGGCACTTATGGCAAAAAGACTATTTCTACTTGACGGTATGGCACTGGCTTACAGGGCTTATTTTTCAATGATACGCACTCCGCTTATCAACAGCAAAGGATTCAATACATCCGCTATTTTCGGCTTTGTTAACACGCTGAACAAGCTTATAGATGACGAAAAACCTGATTATATCGCTGTTGCATTCGATACATCTGAGCCGACATTCAGGCATAAAAAGTTTGCTGATTATAAAGCTACCCGCGAAGCTATGCCTGATGATCTCAGACCCCAGATAGGCAAAATAAAAGAAGTCATTTCCGCCTATAATATCCCTATGATCGAGTCACACGGCTATGAAGCTGATGATATTATCGGCACGCTGGTTAAACGGGCTGAAAAAGAGGGTGTAAAGAGCTTCATGGTCACCTCTGATAAGGATTACATGCAGCTTATAAATAAAAATATCCTTATGTATAAGCCGGCAAGGAGCGTACTCGGACAGAAAGTAGCTGAAATTGAGGTCATCGGACCCGATGGCGTTAAGGAAAAATTCGGGGTCGGACCAGAAAAGGTCACAGATATTCTTGCCCTGATGGGAGATAAGGCTGATAATATCCCGGGTGTAAAAGGAATAGGTGAAAAAACAGCCGCAGTATTGATACAGGAATACGGTTCAATTGAAAATTTATATGATAACATTGATAAAATAACCAAGCCCAAGCTCAAAGAGAACCTGGTAAACTGTAAAACTGATGCGTTTTTATCTAAGGAGCTTGCCACAATTCATACTTTAATGCCGCTGAAAATAGATTTTCATACTCTTACATATTCAGCCAAGAATGTCGCATTGCTGGAGAAAATGTTTTCGGAGTTTGAGTTTAAGTCCCTTTTAAAAAAGCTGCTTGGCTCTGCTGAGCAAAACGTAAATATACAGGCAGTAGCAGTTGAAGAATCGGTATCATCAGCGCCACCGGCAATGGAGTTTGCTAACCCCATGCAGGATATTGAAACTTTCCCGCATAAATATTAC
>JAPUEV010000170.1 GCA_027492415.1 Ignavibacteria bacterium | reverse complement strand
AGTAGCCCAGGTATTTGCTGATATCTTTAAAAAGGATAAGAGCTTTTACATGGATAAGCTGAATGCAAAGAACACATCATTTGTATGGCTTGAAAGAAGAATTGACCCCAAGTACGAAGCACAGGTTAAAGATATCAGCTTTTCAGGTGTAATAAAGCTTAATGAGCCAAACAGGATTTTTAATTATGATAAGCTTACATCAAGCCTTGTAGGCTACACAAATATTGATAATAACGGCTTGAGCGGAATTGAGCTTGAACTGAACGATATGCTTGCAGGCAAAGAAGGCTATGTTGTAATGCAGAAAGACGGTCTTGGAAGAAAACGACCCGCAGTTGAATTTCCGAGGCAGGAGCCTGTTGACGGTAATAACGTTATACTTACAATCGATCTGAACATACAGAAAATTGTAGAAGAAGAGCTTGCAGCAGGTGTGAGCGCTAATAACTCTCTTGGCGGCAAAGTTATAGTAATGAATGTTAAGACAGGCGAAATACTTGCGATGAATTCCATAAGCCTTGACGGCTCAAGCCAGGACAGGATTGCTGAAATAACGGATATGTATGAACCGGGCTCGACATTTAAAATTGTGGCTGCTTCATCAGCATTGGAAGAAAGCCTGCTTACCAAATACGATGTAATAAATACTTACGGCGGTGAGTATATGAACATCAAGGATTCTCATAAGTTTTCAAGCTTAACTTTCCAGCAGGTAATTGAGCAATCAAGCAACGTAGGCACTATACAGATCGCCAACAAGCTTGGCAAAGAAAGATTTTACAAGTATGCCAGGGATTTTGGCTTTGGTATTACAACCGGACTTGATCTGCCAGGAGAAATGAAAGGCAGATTGAAAAGGCCTGTTGAATTTTCGCCGGTTTCTTTGAACTACATGGCAATTGGATATGAAGTGCTTGTTACCGCAATGCAGATGACAAACGCTTATGCATGCGTTGCTAACGGCGGAATGATGATGAAGCCGTTTGTGATCAAAAAGATACTTGCTCCCGATGGCCAATTGCTTAAGGAATACCAGCCTGTGGAAATAAGAAATGTAATTTCCAAAAATACTGCAAAACAGCTGACAGAGCTTTTTGTAGGTGTGGTACAGAACGGTACAGGTAAAGATGCACAGGTAGAAAACATTAAGATAGCAGGTAAAACCGGCACTTCACAGAAGATGGTTGAAGGCAAATATTCAAAGAGCAAGTATACATCATCATTTATCGGGTATTTTCCTGCAGAAGATCCGCAGATAGTTGTATCGGTAATTATTGATGCTCCCGGAGCAGGTGAGTATTACGGCGGAAAAGTATCAGCTCCGATATTTAAAAAGATCGCAGAACGTATAATTAATATGACTGGTCTGCATGAATTCAACGGACCTGAAAATGAAGCCAATGTTATAATGACTGTGAATCCGAAACAGGATAACAGTGTGGTGAACCTTGTAAATTTTGATATCAGTGATGCGGTAAAATTCCTGAATGATAATGAAATACCTTTTGAAATTGAAGGAACGAAGAAAAATGCTATTGTGGTTTCGCAAAGCCTTGTGAATGACGAAAAAGGCAAAAAAGTTATGAAGCTGGTTACAGGAAGCGGAAGTACAGATAACAAATCAGCAAAAGAAAATAACGCAAAGATGCCTGATTTAAAAGGTATGAGCTTAAGGAAATGTATTAAGGTAATGTCATCTCTTGGGATGGATTTTAAAGTAAACGGCTGCGGCAAAGTTTCAAACCAGGTTCCCGAAGCAGGCTCATTGCTGGGAAAGAACCAGACAGTAATAATAAATTGTGATTCACCTGATAAATTTTAATGAAATTCAGTGAAATGATATCTTTAACAGAAAATGAAATATTAAATCCGGCTGAAAGCTTTGATTTTGAGATAGGCAAGCTGACAGCAAGCTCAAGTGATGTTGAGCTTGGTGATATTTTCTTTGCAGTTAAAGGTTTTGTTTCTGACGGGAATAAATATATTCCCGATGCATTTGAAAGAGGCGCAAAAGCAGTAATTACAGATTGTGACAGCGGAATAATTGACCAGAGAATATTCAGAGTGGAAGATGTAAGGAAATCTATGGCTTTAATGAGCAATGCATTTTACGGTTTCCCGTCATCAAAAATGAAAATGGCAGGTGTTACCGGAACAAACGGTAAAACAACAGTGACATCAATAATAAATTATGTGCTGCATGCAACAGGCAAAAAAACAGGTTTAATTGGAACAAACGGGAATTTTATCAATAAGAGATTTTTAAAAACTGAACATACTACCCCTGATTCAATTGAGCTGAACAGGCTGCTTTCTGAAATGGTTAATGAAGGTGTTGAATACGCAGTTATGGAAGTATCGTCACACTCACTGGCATTAAAAAGAGTTTACGGGCTGGATTTTGATGCAGCTGTTTTCACAAACTTAACCCCAGAGCATCTTGATTTTCATGCAAACATGGAAAATTACTTTGCTTCAAAGAAAATATTGTTCGATTCCCTGAACAGAATCGGTAAAAAAGGAGTTCAGCCGGCTGCAATTTATAACTGTAATGATAAGTATGGCTCTAAGATAGTATCATCATCACCGGCAGAGCACATTGCATACGGTTTTGGATGCGGTACATATACTGCAAAGAATATTAAAATGGATATTGACGGAATGAGCTTTGAAGTTCTTGTGCCAAGGACTGGTGAAGATACT
>JAPUEV010000169.1 GCA_027492415.1 Ignavibacteria bacterium | reverse complement strand
TAACTCTAAAGATGTAGTCCTTTTATCATCCTAAAGCAGTTTGTGTTTATAAAATGTTAGATGTAGATTGTATAAACGGATTTCAAATATTATGAAATTATTATAGCAAAATCCGGGTAATGAAATCCTCGTATAGATTTTAGATATTACCTTATATTTGCCAAACTGAAAGCTGTAAAATACAATGCTGATACAGAACCCATTCAATCATGAATTAAGACATTCCGGTATTGAAGTAATAGGTGACACTTCCTGGGGCACTCATTTTTGCAATTTTTTTGAAACCAAACAGGATATGCTTGATATTCTATTACCGTTCTTTAAGGCAGGTTTAGAGCAAAATGAGTACTGTGTTTTCATCACTGATAATTCAATTTCTGCCATTGAAGCTGTAGAGTATTTGCGGAAAGGGATTGAGGGGTTTGAAAAGTACTATAAAGAAAAAAGAATAGAGATCATAGCGCATACCGAATGGTATCTTAAAAAAGGCATGTTTGATTCTAATGACATTTTTGAAATTTGGGATGAAAAGCTGAAATTTGCCACAGATTCAGGTTTTGAAGGTTTAAGAATTAACGGTAATGCTACCTGGCTTGAACGGAATACATGGGATTCATTTCTTGAATATGAAGAAGCACTGAATGATCATATAAGTGATAAAAAAATTATAGTAATGTGCACTTACCAGCTTGATAAATGCATTGCTACAGATGTACTTGATGTAGCGCACGTTCATAAAGCTGCCATTAGTAAACGACGGGGCAAATGGGAAGTTATGGAAGTGCCTGAAATGAAGCAATCCAATGCCCTTATAATGAAGAGTAATGAATTACTTAAGACCAGAATAATGAAGGGAACGCGCCAGTTAAAGGAGGCCGATTCTGATCTTAAAAATGAGATCCTGGAGCATATTATAACTGAAAAAGCATTAAAGAAATCTGAAGCAAACTTAATGAGTATTTTTGAAAATACCGGGACTGCCCTCATACTGATGGATACAGAATTTAACGTCCTGCTTTTTAATGATATTGCCGATCAGCTATCTGTTATCACATTTGGTAAGACTTATTCAAATGGTGAAAGTATGCTGGATATGATTCAGAAAGAAAGACGTAATGAATTTAAATTTAATTGCGAAACGGTCTTTAAAGGTAACAAGATAGTATATGATACAAGTTATCCTGTCAAAGATGGTTCTGTTAAATGGTATAACACCAGGATGTTTCCGGTAATTGATGAACATGGAAAATGTATAGGGATATGCATCTCAGCTGAAGATATTACTGAACGCAAAAATACGGAGCTGGAAAAAGAAAAAATTACGTTCGACCTTGTTCAGCGAAACAAAGACCTGGAGCAATTTTCTTACATGGTATCTCATAATCTAAGAGCTCCGGTAGCAAATATACTTGGTTTTTCTAAAATGGTAATTGAAAACAAGTATAATGAAGAGAAAAAGAAAATTTTTATAGAGCAGATTTATTCATCTGCCAGAATACTGGATGAAGTAATACGTGATCTAAATGTCATTCTGCAGGTTAAAACAGAATCACATTCTAAAAAAGATAAAGTCCAGTTTATTTCAATTATTGAGAATATTAAAAAAACTATAACGCATACTATTGAAAAAGAGAATGCTGTAATAAAAACCAATTTTTTGCAGGCAGAAGATATTTTTGGCAATCGTGTTTATCTATACAGTATCTTTTTAAACCTCATTTCAAACAGTATTAAATATCATCAGCCCGGAATACCGCCGATTATTGAAATAACTACTTATAAAGAAAACAATAATTTATTTATTGTATTTAAAGATAATGGCTTGGGTATTAATTTGAATAAAAACAGAGATAAAGTATTCGGGCTGTATAAACGTTTTCATGCTGATATAGAAGGAAAAGGGATGGGTCTATTTATGGTAAAAACCCAGGTTAATATACTGGGCGGCAAAATAAGTATTGAAAGCAAAGTTAACCAAGGCTCAATATTTACAATTGAGCTAAACCAATAAATACAGGATGTTATGGAAATCCCAAAAAGAATAATAGTCGTAGATGATGATTCAATTAACAATATGTTCTGCAGGTACATTATAAAAGAAGCTTTAAGTAATGAAGTTGAAGTGGTGATGTTTGCTATTCCGCAAAAAGCTGTTGACTATATTAACTCAGAATATTCAGTTAACCCGGTACCCACTTTGATCTTTCTTGATATCAATATGCCGGTGCTCTCAGGCTGGGATGTGCTTGATGAGCTTGGAAGATCAGAAATATTAATTAACAGGTTCTTTAAGATATTTATCCTCTCATCTTCGGTTGATCCGAATGATAAAGAAAAAGCAGATAGTTCACCTTTTGTAAGCGGATTTATTGAAAAACCTCTTGAAGTGAATATTGTTCGTCAAATCTGCGGAATTGATTAATAGTTTATGAGGTGAATTATATCACTAATTTTGTTCTGTGTAACCTTTATATTTGTACTATATGAATTCAAAAGTACTGATAATTGATGATGAACCAAGAATAAGAACTCTCCTTGAGAAAATACTTTCACTGGATGGCTTTAATGTAATTACTGCCGGAAATATTCTGCAGGGAATCGAGCTGACATCCAATAACGAAATATCCGTCATTGTAACTGATGTTAAGCTGCCTGACGGCAATGGAATAGATCTTACTAAAAAAATTAAATCATCTTACCCATATATTGAGGTAATAG
>JAPUEV010000168.1 GCA_027492415.1 Ignavibacteria bacterium | reverse complement strand
TCAAAAGCTACACGCCACAGGTATAAGAACAGCGATATGGATGATCTCTGCCGTAAGCTGGATGAATCAAAGCGTGAAGGCGCAAAGAATATTCTTATCGTAACTGATGGTGTGTTTTCAATGGATGGCTACATTGCTAAGCTTGATGAAATAGTAAAAATTGCGAAAGATCATGATGCGTTAACAATGGTTGATGAATGCCATGCAGCGGGATTCATGGGTAAACAGGGCAGGGGCTCAGCGGAATACTGCGGAGTACTCGGGAAAATTGATATCGTAACCGGTACCCTTGGCAAAGCCCTTGGCGGCGCAATGGGCGGCTACACAACCGGCAGAAAAGAAATTATTGAAATGCTTCGCCAGCGCTCACGTCCCTATTTATTTTCAAACTCGCTTGCCCCGGCAATTGTGGGTGCATCTATAGCAGTATTTGACCTGCTTTCATCAACAACAGAGCTGCGTGATAAGCTTGAAGATAACACAAAATATTTCCGCTCAGAAATGGGCAAGCTTGGCTTTGATATCAAGGAAGGAACTCACCCGATAGTACCTGTAATGCTTTATGACGCGAAGCTCTCACAGGATTTTGCCACAAAGCTTCTTGATGAAGGAATTTATGTAATTGGATTCTATTACCCGGTTGTACCAAAAGGCCAGGCGCGCATCAGGGTCCAGGTATCAGCCGCGCATTCACGCGAGCATCTGGATAAAGCGATAGCTGCATTCAAAAAAGTTGGCGATAATTTGGGTGTATTGAGTGTGTAGAGTGTATAGAGTGTTTTGAGTGTATAGAGTGTTTTGGGTGTGTAGAGTGTTTTGGGTGTGTAGAGTGTAAAGATAGAATTGTAATAATTAATAAACTTTAAATAAATAATTATGGCAAGGATTAACCGGTTTGAAGATTTGATTTGCTGGCAAAAAGCAAGGATTATTATGAAAGAGCTCTATTCAATTACCAAAAATGGTGAATTTGCCAAAGATTATTCTTTGAAGGATCAGATCAGAAGAGCAGGAATATCAGTAATGTTAAATATTGCTGAAGGTTGATGATCTTTATCTCAAATGTGAATAAGATTCAAAGGTAGTTTCAGGATTAATAAAATCATTATAATTTGAAATAATTATCTATACTCAGCACTCAAAACACTCAATGGACTCAATACACTTAGCGCTAATTTCAGAGTTTAACGAATTGTCAGATCAAAGAAACTTAACTCCAAAAACCGTTTAATGCTGATTTATAGATACATATTAAAGGCACATTTTGCTCCATTTATAATTTCTTTTTTTATTGTTATTTTTGTTTTTACGTTCCAGTTTATTTATAAGTATATCGATAACCTGGTAGGTAAGGGCTTAAGCTGGTGGATAATTACACAACTTATTACCCTGAATTTAGCGTGGATGGTGACCCTGGCGGGTCCCATGGCGGTTTTAATAGCAACGCTAATGGCTTTCGGTTCTTTGTCATCATCGAATGAAACAACAGTAATGCGCGCATCCGGTCTCAGCCCGTTCAGGCTGCTGCTGCCTGTGCTTCTGTTTTCAGGGATAATTTGTTACGGTTTGATATTATTCAACAACAAAGTGCTGCCTGAGGCAAATCACAGGACAAAAGTGTTAATGAATGATATCCAGCGCACCCGCCCCACCTTCGTTATCGAAGCAGGCAGGTTCTCAGATGATATCAGCGGGTATAACCTGCTTGCCAGGAAAACTTTTGAAAACTCCAATAAGCTTGAAGGTGTTTTCATAATTGATAATTCAAACCCGGTTTATTCAAACACACTCACTGCAGATAGCGGACAGATTAACTTTTCCAAGGATTACACGAAGATAATACTTGATCTCTATAACGGTGAAATTCACCAGATAGACAAGAAAAATCCGAATGGTTCATACAGGAAGATAGAATTCCAGAAACACATTGTATCGATTGATGCATCGGGTTTTGGGTTCAGCAACAGTGATGAAGGAGCATTTTCAAGGGGAGACAGGGAGCTAAGCGCGGATTCAATGAGAAGTATAGTTAATAATATTGACAGATCTTTTAATACCGATAAAATTAATTCAGCTTTGCAGGTTCAGGCGCTGGCAAGGGATTACACCGGCCTTAAATATGATACTACAAAGCTTGACAGCACTAAAAAAAGCATGAATGCTTTAATGATTCAATCGCTAACTAACAGGTATAAAGGATTAAAGAGCAAATACGATACACAAAAACAGGTTCAGCAGGCAAACCAGAAGCAGGCAGATATATACCTGGTAGAAATTTACAAAAAGTATTCTATACCCTTTGCATGCGTTGTGTTTGTTCTGATTGGCGCACCGCTTGGAATGATAACCCGTAAAGGGGGATTTGGTGTCGCAGCAGGTATGAGTTTAGGATTTTTTTTATTATATTGGGCATGTCTTATCGGGGGAGAAAAGCTGGCAGATAGAGAGCTTTTAAGCCCGTTCTTAAGCATGTGGTTAGCAAATATAATTTTAGGTTCAGCAGGTTTTTATTTGGTTTTCAGGGATAGCTTAAATATCAGGAGATTGTTTAAAAAGACAATTAAAGTTAAGCCAGTTTGATGATTTTTTGGTCAAGTCCCGGGCAACAGTTTTTTGCCTAACCCCGCCACGGCGGCACCAAGTAAGGAGTCGGCGCCGTCCCGCCGCACCGGGGCGGGCTGTCTCCCGAGTTCGACCCGCCCATGCCGCTGGAACTCCAGCGGCAGCAGTCCGCCCAGCG
>JAPUEV010000167.1 GCA_027492415.1 Ignavibacteria bacterium | reverse complement strand
AAGCTGCAGCCTGCCAAGTGAAGTTAATGCATGGTAAAACATAGGGAATTCAACTATCGCCGCCTGGAATTCACTCTCTGCGCTGTCTCTTTTGCCGGAGTTGAGATATAAATTACCAAGCTGAACCCTGCACCATGCGGTATTTTCCGCATTGGGTCCGCCGCACTTTATTGCAGTTCTCATCGCAATGATTGCTCCGCTTATATCGCCTTTTAATTCCCTGTAATATGATATCCTTGAATACGCGTTCAGGTCAGGTTTTAAGTCCACCATTTCCTGGAGCACCTTTTCAGCTTCATCATACTTTCCGGTTTCTATCAGCCCGTCAAATATCACTCCGCGTATTGCGGAATTATACGGGTTCAGCTCCTTTGCCCTGTAGCCAAGCTCAATTGCTTTTTCAAAGTTATGCCTTGCAAGCGCAAGTGTGCCAAGCTGGTAAATTGCTTCAAAATTGTTCTCATCAAGCTCTGTTGCGTCATGCAGGTACTCTTCTGCTTTTGAATAATATGAAGGGTCGCTGGTTTCCCTTGCCTTCTGCAGGTACGCTGCCCCAAGCTTGTTATACAGGGATGTATTGCCGGGGTTATCCTTTACCTGGTACTGCAGCTCGCTTATATATTTATCAACTGATGAGTTTGATTTGGGCACATAGTTAAGCCTGCTTTCAAGGAATCCCCTTACATTGCTTTTTGTTTCCTTTGATTGTGTGCCGGGCAGAAGCAACAGCAGCCCCGCTGAAAATATCCCAAGGAATATTACTGATAATATTATTTTTTTCTTTTTCATTTCTATATTGTTTTAAAGCCGTTGAAAAATTCATTATAAAAAAACTGCGGGAAAAAATATCCCGCAGCATTAATTTAATTTTATTTTAATAATATCATTTTCTTTGCGTCAACAAAATCTTCTGTTTCAAGCCTGTAAAAATATGTCCCTGAAGCAACAAGGCTGCCTGAATTATTTCTGCCGTCCCAAAGCGCTGTATATTCGCCGGGGGTCAGCTGGTCATTCACAAGCACTCTTACTTCTTTTCCAAGCAGGTCAAACACCCTTATTGTTACATTCTGTGTTTTTGATACCTGGTATTTAAGCTGTGTTGAAGGATTGAATGGGTTCGGGTAGTTCTGTCCAAGGCTCGGACTCTTCGGTATATTCCCGCTGTTGGGTCCAACGCCAATTGTTCCTGTATAAACCTTGCCGTGTGAGTTTGTGTACCCGTCATGCGGCTCTGCAAGGTAAGGGAACACTGACTGAAACGGCTTATCGTTTTCCTTAACGTTATCACCAAGCTTATCGTTTAAGCCGTTGATATAAGGCCCGCCAAGCAATACTCCGCCAACAACCCTTAATGAAATATCTACAACATCATCCCTCAGCCTTCTGCCGTTGGGGAATCCTGCATTATCGCCTGCAATTACGCCAAGCCTGTTTTCGTTTGCCACCGGCACAGGGTTTATTCCAAGATTGATCCTTAGCTGTTCAGATGGCGTGATAAGATCCTGCGGTCTCTGGTTTAATCCTGGTACGCCTGTTAGGAATACCGATACAAGATCTGTCCTGTTTGTTGTGGGTATATCCTGCAATGGCGGGTAAAGAGCGTTCAGCAAACCTGCAAGCTCTGAGTTTGTTACATATGTTAAGAACTGCGCATCAGCAACCGGTAAGCTTGCGTTCCATCTGTCTTTCTGACTGAGCGGAAGCACAACTTCATTTACCAGCGGCATACCAAGCCTAGATACCTGTACATACGGACCCGTTGCAAGCCTTGTGCCGTCGGGGTTTATAACAGTAGTTGTCCTGCGGCTTGATGTACACCACACACCAACTATCGCGTTTGAATCATTTGCCGATGGGTTCGGGTTGCCGTTGCGTGTAACATCACTGAAAGGTACCTGTATAACCAGCGAATGAACATTGTAGCCAGCAACTGCGTCCTTACCGTTCACATTATCTCCTGGTGCGCCGCCTCTTATTTTCAAAAGGTCAAATGCTGCTCCAAGATCTACGTAAAAAGGGTCATCAGTTGGCCCGGCAAAAACTTTTCCGCCGCTCGAGGGCAGGTTTTGAACTGCCGATGACATCAACGCCGCGTAGTTTGACATTGAGTTCGGTCCTGCATAAGCCGGGTCGTTGTGGCCCTGGCCGCCTACATAAGCCGGCGGTACTGATAGTGATGGTGATGTCCATACTGTTACACCGTTCACAATGCGCTTTACAGTATAGGTCTGCCTTACATTAAGATCAGGATCTGTTAATGAGGTCACATCGCCTGTGTTATAAAGAAATGTGTTTGTGTTGCCTGTAACATTGGTAAATTCAAACTGGTACGTTACATGAGGCAGACGGTCGCCTACATTATCTATGTTGATCTCATAGATCATATCGGTGCCAAACTTATTGAAATTAGGTCCGCCTGCCGGTTCTTCAAACGGAATGTAGCATGCCACAATGTTAAGCTTTGTGGTATCTTCCGGACTCACAAATGCATAAACATCTGTGTTATCAGCCAGCGGGTCTGTACTGATTATCGGCGCTTCGCGGTGACTTGAAGCATCCATTGTGCCCGAATTAAATATTATTGCTATTGCCGAAGCAATGGCAATAATAAGCGAAAAAAATGTGAGCCTCTTCATTGGATTTTCTCCTTATTTGTAGATATTAGGTTAATTACTGATGCTTACAGTTCTATACGTAAATTTTTGTAACAGGGTTTGGCATCTTTCAGGAGATATTATTAATAAGAATT
>JAPUEV010000166.1 GCA_027492415.1 Ignavibacteria bacterium | reverse complement strand
ATTTTAGCCATTTTTTTAACAAATTACCCTGTTTTTTCACAGGATGATATCACAGCACAGGAAGTTATCCAAAATGTACAAAATGCATACAAGGATATCACTGATGCCAAAGCTTCATTTTCTCAGACAGTAAAGTACAATAAATCCAAAGCGCAGTCATCTTCAGGTACTCTTTACATTAAAAAAGAAAGTAAATACAGGATAGAGACAGGCTCACAGACAATAGTTACCGATGGCAGCACATCATGGTCTTATACACCAAGCAAAAAGCAGGTGGTAATTGATTATTACAAAGAGACCGGTAACACATTTTCACCGAACAAGTATTTATTTCAGTACCCCGAAAATTTTTACAGTGATTTAACCGGCACCGAAAAGCTGAACGGAAAAGATGTATACGTACTTTCGCTGAAGCCAAGGGAAAGCGGTTATGTTAAATCAGCAAAATTGTGGGTTGGCAAAGATGACTGGATCATAAAAAAGATATATATCTTAACAGATGAATCGTCATCAACATATTCTATCAAAAATATTCAGACTAATATAGGTGTTAGCAATTCAAAGTTCACATTTACTCCGCCGGAAGGCGTAGAAGTAATTGATATGAGATAACTCAATTTGAGCCGAGGCAGGAAACTTAATATCGTTATCAGCACCTTGCTGCTGGCTTTGTTCCTTTACCTGGCATTCAGGAATGTGAACATGCATGAGCTGTTGAACATTCTAAAAACAACAAATTACCTTTACGTATTTTTAGGCATGGCAATCGGAGTTTACGGCGGATCAGCTATAAGGGCTATCCGCTGGGGAGTATTAATGGAGCCAATAAAAAAAGATATCTCATTTAAAAATCTTTTTGCTACCACTGTTATTGGCTACATGATGAATAACCTTTTCCCGCGCTCAGGTGAGGTTGTAAGGCCTTACATGCTTGGCAAACAGGAAAATATTTCCAGGGCATCTGCATTTGCAACAATAATTGTTGAAAGGATCATTGATACAGTTATGTTCCTGATAATGTTTGGTATTGCGCTATTCTTTTTTAAAGAACGAATTACCAATGCTATCCCATCGATAGGTTCAGCAATACTTATCCTTACATCAGTTATTGTATTGATGCTGTTATGGATACTTTTCATGCTCATAAAGCCTGCAAAAAGCCTTGAAACTGTTAAATTTTTTACAAAATTCCTTCCTGCTAAATTACACGAAAAAGTTGATAATATATTCGCTTCATTGTTAACGGGCTTTGAAGTCTTAAAAAAGCCATCTTTATTTTTAAGGATCACGGTATATTCTATCCTTTTGTGGGCAGTGTATCTTATAAGTACATACATCCCGTTTTATTCATTCGGGATATTAACTACAGGCGAAGGGACAGGATTTATAAAAGGTTTATGGGATGCGAACCTGCTGCTTGTATTGATAAATATTGCAATGTTCATACCTTCACCTGCGGCTACAGGTCCTTACCATTATATTTGCAAAGTAACCCTGGTTAATATGTTCATGGTTAGCGAACCTGCTGCCCTTGGTTATGGAACTGCAACACACGCTATGAGCTTTGTTCTGTTTTTGATTGGCGGCTTATTTTATTTTATTAAATACAATTATAAATTTTCGGATATCAAGCAGCAAAGCGCTGCCTGATAAACTAATACTACTATGAAACTAGGAATTATAGGTACAGGTTACGTTGGATTGGTTTCAGGGGTTTGCTTTGCTGAAAACGGCAACAACGTTCTCTGTATGGATGTTGATGAAAAAAAGATCGAGCGCCTTAAAAAAGGAGACCCTGTTATATATGAACCGGGGCTTGAGGAGCTGCTTGAAAAGAATCTGAATGAAGGCAGGGTTGAGTTTACCACCAGCTTAAAGGATGTTGTTCAGAAGACCGATGTAATTTTCATGTGCCTGCCAACTCCTCCGCTCGAAGATGGTTCTGTTGATATGAGACGGGTACTTGAAGTTGCAGGTAATATGGCCAGGTATATTAACGGGTATAAAGTAATAGTAAGTAAAAGTACAGTCCCCATAGGTACCTGCGATAAATTAAAAAAGCTGATATCTTCAAAGACAAAAAAGAAATTTGATGTTGTCTCAAATCCTGAATTCCTGAAGGAAGGCGCAGCAGTTACTGATTTTATGTCACCCGATAGAGTTGTTGTAGGCACAAAAAGCAAACGGGCAGCAGCAATTATGAAGGAGCTGTACAGCAGCTTTATGAGAGTAACAGAACGTTTTATATTAATGGATGAGCGCTCGAGTGAGCTTACAAAGTATGCGGCTAATTCAATGCTTGCATTAAGGATATCTTTTATGAATGAGCTTGCCAACTTAAGCGGTATAGTTAAGGCAGATATTAATATGATACGTACAGGTATCGGCTCTGATCCCAGGATTGGCTCAAGCTTTCTGTTCCCGGGGGTAGGGTACGGCGGAAGCTGTTTCCCCAAGGATGTAAAAGGTCTGCTTAATACATCTAAAGAGCATGGCTATGATTTTAAGATATTAAAGACAATAGATGAAATTAATGAGAAACAGAAACAGGTTCTTGTTGATAAGATACTGAAACATTACAAAAATAATATTAAAGGCAGAACATTCACTATCTGGGGCTTATCATATAAACCAAGAACAGATGATCTGAGGGAAGCGCCTGCCCTGACAATCATAGAAAAGCTGCTTGAACACGGAGCAAAGATAAATGCTTTTGACCCTGTATCCAATGAAAATTTTAAGATTCTGTACAGCAAAA
>JAPUEV010000165.1 GCA_027492415.1 Ignavibacteria bacterium | reverse complement strand
ATTATACAGCTTGTATTTAATGCACTATGGTCAATTGTGTTTTTTGGTATGCATAAGCTGTTACTTTCAGTTGTGGTAATTGTAATATTATGGCTGCTTATCTTCGCATGTATTTTCAGCTTTAAGCCTGTATCAAAACCGGCAGCATATCTATTGATACCATATTTGCTTTGGGTAAGCTTTGCCTCATACCTCAATATTTCAATTTATATCCTGAACAGGTAAAACCTGCATTTTTTGGCTATAAATTAAAATGTTTAATTATGAAACTTATTTGGGTATATTGCTGTATATAAGTATAGAAAAAACAAAGAAATTCACAGGAGAAACCACAAAATAATGCAAAAACGTAAATATCTGATACCGATTTTTTTGATGCTTATCTCAATTGGCGTACTGGTGGGGATGAAAGTCAACACTGCTGCCTCAGGAGATGATGTATTTGATAACGTCAAAAAATTCAACGAAGCTCTCACTTTGGTTCAGAAAAACTATGTGGATGATGTTGATGCCAATAAGCTCACAGAAGCAGCCATTAAAGGCATGCTTGGACAGCTTGACCCGCACTCAACATATATTTCACAGGATCAGCTTAAAAGAATAAACGAAGATTTCCAGGGAAGCTTTGAAGGTATCGGGGTTGAGTTTGATATAGTAAATGATACTATTACAATAGTAACACCAATTTCAGGGGGACCCTCAGAAGCACTTGGAATTTTAGCAGGTGATAAAATTGTTAAGATTGACGGCGTTAACGCTGTTGGTATGACAAGGGAAGATGTTCCTAAAAAATTAAGGGGACCCAAAGGCACAAAAGTAACTGTTTCAATATCTAGAGGCGGAAGCAGTAATTTAATTGATTTTGAAATTACACGCGATAAAATACCACTCTACAGTGTTGATGCATCATTTATGATAAATAATGAGGTCGGATACGCGCGTGTAACCAGGTTTGCAGCTACAACATACGATGAATTTGCTAAAGCGTTGGCTGATATGAAGAAACAGGGAATGAAAAAGCTTGTACTTGATCTCAGGAATAACCCCGGCGGATATCTTGACCAGGCATTCAAAATGGCAAGCATGTTCATAGAGCGCGGCAAGAAAATTGTTTATACAAAGAGCAGGATACCCGCATACAATGACGAATATATATCAGAAGGCGGTGAATATACCAATATGCCGCTGATAGTTCTTGTAAATGACGGTTCAGCTTCAGCAAGTGAAATTGTTGTAGGAGCTATCCAGGATTGGGACAGGGGACTTATCGTTGGTGAAAATACTTTCGGTAAAGGCTTAGTGCAGAGGCAGTATGACCTTTCAGACGGTTCCGCTATGAGAGTTACAACATCAAGATATTACACTCCTTCAGGCAGGCTGATACAGAAACCATATGAAGGCGGCGAGTATAAGAAAATGCTTACTAACCCTGAAGAAGGCGATAACCTGTATCATAACAATGATACCAAGGATACATCAAGGCCTGAATTCAAAACAATGGGCGGCAGAACAGTCTACGGCGGCGGTGGCGTTACACCTGATTTCGTAATAGGACTTGATACTCTGACCGAATATTCAGTCCAGCTACGCAGGGTAAACCTTTTCCTTGAATACGCTAACCAGTATTTTGAAGCTAACAGGGATAAGATAAAATCAAATTATTCTGATTATCTCAAGTTCAGGGATAACTTCCAGGTAACACAGAATATGCTTGATGATTTCAAGAGCCTTGCAGCATCTAAGAATATCACTTTCAATGATGAGCAGTATAACAGGGATCTTGATTTCATAACTACAAGCATAAAATCAATTATTGCAAGGGATATTTGGGGAAATAACGGAAGCATGGCAGTTTGGCTTGCTACCGATAAACAGTTTGAAAAGGCAATGACACTTTTCCCTGAAGCCGAAAAGCTTGCGCAGTTAAGATAGTTTTTCAGTTGTTATAGCTTTTTGAAACGAAGCTTTGCAAACCCGGTATTATGTTCTTATTAATAAAAAATTCCGGTTTAATTTTAGTCTTGCTGCTTTTAATAAGCAGCAGGACTTTTTCACAATCGGAAGTTCTTTACCCGGGTGAAGAGCTGTATTACGAAGTGAATTATTCGTTCATTAACATAGGCTGGGCTAAGTTCAACACCGAAAAGCTGGCAGGTAAAGATAATTATTACCTGTGTACCGCCAAGCTGAAATCAAATAACTCACTTCCGCTTATTGATGTTGATTATGATTTCATCAGCGAAATTGAACTGAAGGATAAGAATATCATAACTCATAAATTCACTGCGTATCAGTATAAAGATGGTAAAAAAAGTGTCCTGGTCTGTGATTTCAATTATGACTCATCTTTTATCAGTATTAAAAAAACAGGATACGATAACAATACTGAGATAGATAAGAGAATTTATACTTCAACAATATTCCAGGACGGGCTTTCGATATTTTATTTTGCCCGGGCTAATACAAATAAGAATTCAGCTGAATATGTACCTGTAATGATGCATACTGATACATCGCTGATGAAGATTGATTATTCAACAAATAAAACCAGTGTTGAAATAAGCGAAACTGATTATGATATTGCATCTGTTTACCTTGAAGGAGTTTCATATTTCAAGGCTGTGTTTGGCTTAACCGGTGATTTTTCCGGGTGGTTCTCATATGATGAAGCAAGGATACCGCTTAAAGCAAAGCTGCAGGTTGAAATAGGCAGCATTACGCTTGAGCTTAAATCATGGAAACACGGCTCATGGCAGCCG
>JAPUEV010000164.1 GCA_027492415.1 Ignavibacteria bacterium | reverse complement strand
AAGACCATGAATTTGAATACAGGATGACAGCCTGTGACGGCAGCGTAAAATGGTTCAAAGATATAGTTTCACTTACATTTGAAAACGGCACGGTAAGATCATTATACGGAGTACTAATAGATATGACTGACCGTAAAGTAACAGAAAAAGAGCTTCTTGAAAGCAAAGAGCGTTACAAAACCCTTGTAGAGCAGCAGTCAGAAATGATAACACGCTGGAAACCCGATGGTACATTTACATACGTTAACGAAGTTTACTGTAATTTCTTCGGTAAAACAAAAGAAGAGCTCATAGGCAAAACCTATATTCCGCAGATGCCTGTTGAGGACCTTGAAAGATTTTCAAGGTTCTTTAAGCAGCTTGATAAAAATAATCCGGTCGGGCAGTTCACACACCGTGTAATAAAAAATGACGGAGAGATCCGCTGGCTAAGGTGGACGGATAAAGCCATCCTGGATAAAGACGGGAAAATTATTGAATACCAGACAGTAGGCAGGGATGTTACTGCAAGAAAACGTGCCGAGGAGGCACTTAAGGATAGCGAACAGCAGCTGCAGCTAATATTTGAAAATGCACCTATTGGTATGGCGCTTACAGACCTGAACAAAAGCTTCCTGAAAGTGAATAAAGCATACTGCGATATTGTTGGCTACACAAAAACAGAATTAATGAACCTTACATTTGAGGATATTACCCACCCGGATGACCTACACCTGGATGATGAGGTTTTCCGGAAGGCAGCTTCAGGAAAGCTTTCCAACTTTCATTTTGAAAAACGATACATCCATAAGAATGGAAAAATTATTTTTGTTGATCTTAGACTGAATGTTCTTAGGGATATCGCAGGCAAACCCTCACAGCAGATAGCGCAGGTAGTGGATATTACAGACAGGATAGAATCAGACCTGAAATTACAGCAAACGCAGGCAAGGCTGACAGGTATCCTTAACAACCTTCCTAATGTAGTTATATATGAGTTTGGCGATAATGTGAATTTTGTTTCAGAGAACATAATGGATATACTTGGTTACCCGGCAGGTGATTTCATGAAGGATGCGTCACTTTTCAGCAAGCTGATGCTGGAAGAAGATATAAAAGATTACGACAGGAAAGTGATCAAATGGAAAAAAAACGGTGCAAAAGGAGTATTAAGCAACGAAATAAGAATTCGTAATATTAATAATGAGATCATTTGGCTTGAAGATCATATGTTCGAGGTTACACCTGAAAAATCCAGGCCGTATTACTCAGGCATAATGATAGATATTACACAGCAGAAATTGACGCAGTCAAAAATGCTGGAAACCGAGACCAAGCTTACTGCAATATTAAAAAATCTGCCAAAGGTAGTAATATACCAGGCAGGTATTGGCAAGGATTTTGTTTCAGATAATATTACAGAGATGATAGGCTATACACCGGCGGAAGTACTGGCAGAAAAATATTTCTTCGGGAAGCTGATGCAGCCTGAGGAAATGTACGAAATAAAAAAATCGATCGATGCATGGAACAAAGCTAACGATGGCAGCATACTTAACATGGAGTTCCGCGCTAAAAAAAGGGATGGCAGCGATATATGGATAGAAGACCATATGTTCAGGGTAAAAGTAAATGAAAATGAAACTTATCTTTCAGGTATTTTAATTGATATAACAGAAAGAAAGCTCACAGAAGAAAAGATCAGCCGTTCATTAAGGGAAAAAGAGCTGTTGCTGAAGGAAATACATCACAGGGTTAAGAATAATCTGCAGGTAGTATCCAGCCTTCTTAAACTGCAGTCAGGGTATGTTAAGGATGAAAATTCTCTTGATGTGCTGATAGACAGCCAGAACAGGGTTCGCTCAATGGCACTGGTACACCAGAAGCTTTACCAGTCGAAAGATTTTTCGGAGATAGATTTTAATGAATATTTAAGGCAGCTCTCGGGACATTTATTCAATGTATTTAAAGCAAAGTCGAATGATATCGATATTCACGTGAATTCAGGAAACGTTAACTTAAGCATAGATCTTGCTATCCCATGCGGGCTGATATTAAATGAATTGATCTCAAACTCACTTAAATATGCTTTCCCCGAAGGAAGAAAAGGCAGGATAATCATTAATTTAGAGCTGCATAACAATAAAACTTACCATATATCTATAAACGATAACGGTATTGGCTTCCCCGAAGAAATAAATTATAAGGATACAAAATCCCTGGGCTTACAGCTTGTAAATACACTGGTAGGACAGATTGACGGAAATATCAGTATGGAAAATCATGTTGGAACAACATTCAGGATCAGTTTCGATAAAAAGCAGTAAACATTAAAAGCCGCTGAATAATTTTTCAAAGGCTTCTTTTATCTCATCCCTTACTTTGCGGTAAACAATTCTTTTTTCTTCATCTGTTCCGGTAGCATTATAGGGATCTTCGAATCCTGAATGTATCCTGTGCTTAACGCTCCCGGTAAATACAGGACAAACTTCCCTGGCATTATCACAGACAGTGATAACATAATCAAAATCCTTACCTGTAAATTCATCAATTTTCTTTGGGTGCTGGCTGCTTATATCAATACCTATTTCCTTCATTACTTCTACTGCGAACGGATTCACATTTTTTTCAGGTCTTGTACCAGCCGAAAAAACTTCGAAATTTGAATTAATATTACGGATTATCCCTTCAGCCATTTGGCTCCGGCAGGAATTGCCGGTACATAATACCAGTATTTTTATCATTTTTTTCAGTATAATAGAACTTAATATTATAAGTAAATGTT
>JAPUEV010000163.1 GCA_027492415.1 Ignavibacteria bacterium | reverse complement strand
GTGTTAATTCACCTGTGTAAACATTTTCAGGCTTAAGGTCAGGATTCGGTACTACTACATAACTGCCTGCAGTACTTTCAAAAACCTTTGCAAGGTCATCCACATTAGGTGCCCTGAAACCGGTTGCGCCTAATATTGCAGCTCTCCAGCCATAGCCGGGGTTTATTGTAAGACCAAGATTACCGGTTACCGCATTCTGGTTCTGTTCTATTTTTGTGTACGGGAATTTAAAGAATGTTGTATCTATAAAATCAGCTTTAAGCGATACATGCGAGAATCTTACGCCTGCGTTAACGTTAACATATTTATGAACTCTCCAGTTATCGGTTAAATAACCCGCAAATGTGGACATCTTGCTTCCGTCAACAGGGTAGCGTGTACTCTGTACGGCTGTTGAATCAGTATCAACATTCACTTTCTGAGCTTCTGATTTTACATCGTTGTAATAGAACTCCAGCCCGAAGCTTACATCGTTATTCTTCAGCTTTTTCACAAAATCAAGCCCTGCGGAATATACTTTTACTTTTTCAGTCCTGTCTGTCCTGAATTTATTCTGGAAATTCCTGTTATGCCTGCTTTCTTCAATATCCTGGTAAGCAAGTACAAGGTTTGCATCGCTGAAGAATGTTTTCATATTGCTGAGCTTAAGATTATATGAACCCATCATCCATTTTTCAGGCCCGTAGTACCATTCTGCGCTTCTTGGCAGCCCTGAGCCTGTTACTTCTGTAAGCCTGTCATACCTTGGTATATCGCTTGTGTTTGAGTACCTGAAGCTGAGGATGTGGCTAATATTTTTGCTCTGCTGAAAAAGCAGTTTGCCTATTCCGTCATACTGGTGGTAAGCTGTAGGTACCTGTTTGTTCTTATCGTCATTTGCTATTGCAGTATCCCGTCCGTTTATCCTTTCAACGTAAAATCCTTTATCCCAAACGCCTTTTAAGAACGGGCTGGTGTTCTTGCCCTGTTTCAGGTCACCAAAATCTGAAAATGTAAAGCTTCCTAAAAATGCTATCTTCTTTGCTCCAACATTAAAATCAAGGTGTCCGGTTTTTTCGGTGTATGCGCTTGAAAACCTTCCGTATGCTCCAACTTTAAAGAAAGTTTTGTTGTTGGGAGAAAGCATCGGGTTCTTTGTATAGAAGTTCATTGTTCCGCCCATAGCGTCACTGCCATAAATGGATGAACCCGGTCCGAATACCACTTCCACTCCTGATAAAATATTGTCATCAATTCTCAGTACATTCTGAAGATGTCCTGCCCTGAAAATTGCATTGTTGAACCTGACGCCATCAACCATTATTAATACACGGCTTGCTTCAAATCCGCGCATAATAGGGCTACCGCCGCCAAGCTGGCTTTTCTGTACTAGCACTTCGCCTGTATTGCTCAGCATTTCTGCAGTTGTAGGCTGGTTCGAAAATGAAATATCATTTGATGAAATTACCTGGATATCCTGCGGCTGCGTTGATTTATCAACTCCGAATTTTGTGGTGGATACAATTATCTCATCTGTTGAGTAATTCTTATCTGTTATACCTATAATGAACTTTGCAGACTCTATTCCTGAGAGTGTGGTGGTCTTATCAAGGAATCCTTCTGCGGTAATGTTTATTGTGGTGGCGCCGGCAAGACCGGTAATATCTGCCTGTCCCAAAACATCCGTTATAACGTAAATTTTAGCATCCTGGCCGCTGGAAATAATTGCGTTTTCTACAGGCTGCAAATTAGATTTATCTACAACTGTTACTTTCTGTGAAAAAACAGTAATAGCTGAGATCAACAGTAAAACTGGTAGTATTAGTCTCATTATATTTATTTAATTGTTTATCAAATATCCTGCAGGTTCAGATCTAACTGATGAACCGCAGAATTAGAAAAATACATCAAAAAAAAGAACATCTACTGCTTTATGCAGTGTCTATTGAAATAGATCTTTAAACTACTTAAATTTTTAAGCGGGGCGGGGGCCGGCTTTGGTATGGTTCAGAAAATTCAGAGCTGATAATAACGGTATCCTGTACGAAGTAAATACCTGTTATGCCTTTCTCTGTTTCCTTCTTTGAGTTTATGCTTTGCGGATTGGATGGATTTGAAGTATTTTCGAGTATTAATGAAAAATATCCGGATTCATTGTTCTCTTCAGAAAGCTCTGTGGTAATATCATAACTGATAACTGCAAAAGACAGCACAGAAAGTAATAATAATATATTCCTTTTTATAAAGAAGGAGAAATTATTATAACCGGAATTACCTGTACTCTTTACGGCAGATCTCATTATATAGTATACAGAGTCTGTTTTTTAGTTACCCAAGCGGAATACCCGATGAGTATAGAGCTGATAAATACTGATCTGTAAAATAATAGGGCGGGGGGCATCCTTATCCATCCTGCTCTTAACAGGATTCGGTCAGTACCCGCCCTTATCTAATCACAAATGAAACCAAACTAAATGACGTCTCTTTCCTTAAATTATAAGTCAGGAGGAAAGTTTGGTTATTATTTGTTCTCAAAAAATCAGCAATTTATCATTCATACAATGAATTAAATTTCAATAAAACTCTTCCACAGCATTGTGCTGGTAAAAAATTCTGATGAAATTTATTTACTTTTCCTGAATGAAGCTTTTTACAGAACAGCATTAAACAATGTTGTCCAGTTTTCTGAGAAAAAAGTAAATAATGAAATTAATAAATTTTGAATGAAAATATTATCACTGCAGGCAGCCGGTAATGATATGTAAAAAATTGGCGGAATCTCTTTTTTGAAATTATTGATTACGGAG
>JAPUEV010000162.1 GCA_027492415.1 Ignavibacteria bacterium | reverse complement strand
CGTTCTCAGGCTTCCCCCCTTTGATATAATACCGGCTAAGAATTTCATCAGCGTAACTCTTCAGTGGAAAATTTTTCAGTGCGCGCCTCACGTCACCTGCTTTATCGCCATCCATTAACCTTGATGTGAATATCCTGCTTATAGCAGTACCTGATACAACACCCAGCCCGCCACAAATAGAAACTGCTTTTGCAAGCTTCCAGCTGGATACAGCAACACCCATTCCGCCCTGAATAATAACCGGAAGTTTTAATTCCCTGTTCAAATAATATTGTTTTTGAAATTTATATATCCAAATATAACGCCAATTATCAATTTTTCATATGATGTAGCTCATAAAAACAGGTTATACAGATGATAGAAAATATTAACGGTAAGATTTACTAAAAACTTAAAATTACTCCGGTTTATGAAACAACTTTAGAATAATTTTAGATATTAAATGTTTTTCAGCATACCATTAAATATTAAACCGTGAAAAGGGAGTACTGAGTACCAATATAATCTGCCCAATAAACCTAATGGCCTGAAAGTAGCAGTTTGAGTTAAAATATTTTTCTCATCAATCTTAAATTCCAGCCACGCTTCACCCGGCAGATTCATCTCAGCATACAGCAGTAATCTTTTTTGTTTTTTATCTGCAAGAAGCACCCTCCAGAAATCCAGTGCATCACCGGGAAATAATTCAGTATCACTTTTCCTTCCCCTTCTCATCCCGACGCCTCCAATTAACTGGTCTAAAATTCCCCTTATCTCCCACAGCCAGTTTCCGTAATACCAGCCATTCTTCCCCCCAATTGACCAGATCCTGCCAAGGGCAGCTTCACTGTTTCTTACATGCTTGCTCCTTGTATCGGTAAAACAGCCGTTAACCGGTACTTCGATATAACTCGTGATACCTCTGCTGAGTACACTGCTGGATTGCGCATCCTTCCAGCTTGAAGGTACCTGGCTTTGTTCAATTTTATCAAATGCCAGCCGAATTGAAGTATCATAATCAATTAAATTGATACTAAGCATTTCCATCAGGCCGTTTGGTCTGCATATTACTTCTATCTTCATGCTGTTAACCAGATTCTTTGCAAGAGCAAATGATGTAGCAGTAACAAAATACAGCCAGTATGATGATATCTTTGGGGTCATAACGGGTACTACAAATATTTTTCGTTTCAGTCCCCGTACCTTTGCAAAACGTAAAAGCATTTCTTTATATGTGATAATATCGGGTCCCCCGATATCATAGCTTTTATTATAAGTCTCTGTTCTTCCCAAAACTCCGTATAATGCTTCCACAACATTCCTAATAGCTATAGGCTGGCATTTAGTATTAAGCCAGCGCGGTGTTATCATAACAGGCAGCTTTTCCACCAAATCACGGATAATTTCAAATGATGCACTGCCGGAGCCGACTATTATGCCGGCTCTTAAAGTTGTCAAAGCAAATGAAGAGCCTGATAAAATATCTTCTACATTTTTCCTTGAAGTTAAATGTTTGGAAAGCTCTTCATCATTCACAATACCGCTCAGGTAAATGACCTGTTTTGTGTTGGTCTGTTCTATTTTATGCCTGAAATTTAAGGCGCAGGTCTCCTCCATTTCCCCGAAATCACCTGTATTGGTTGACATGGAGTGAATCAGGTAATATGCCGCATCAATATCTACGGGAATATTTTCAAGTGTTTCCGGTTTCAGGAAATCGGCTTTAATGATACTTAAATTTTCCGCAGGGTAATTTTGTGCATTAAATCTCGTTACATCTCTAACACAGCATATTACGTGATGCCCGTTTTGGAGTAATACAGGCAGCAATCTCTGCGCAATATAGCCCGTTACCCCGGTAAGGAGTATTTTCATTTTGTTATTTTATTGATGATACTAAACAGAATATGCAAGACAGGTTTATTTTGAAGAAATAATATTATCAAGATCAAACTCTGTGCAGTTCCGTTTTATAAGTGATGCTTTATTTTTGTATATTTTGATACTGCTGCCAGATGCAGCAACAAGTCTGCTGTAATTATCAAAATCTGCCCAGTTGATACTCTCTTCACCGTCAGGGATAATGTTTCCTTTGCCATCACGCAGAGTGTATTCATGCATCGAAAACTCGCCATCTTTCAGCAGGTTTTTCTTTACTGTTTTGGTTATCGATATTCCGCTGCATTCTTTTTTCCATTCTACAGGGTAGCCATACTTATTTTTACCCGTTACATCCCAGCCGTATTTATGTGAATCCCACCTGCCGTCATTATACTTATCATCAAATGTAATTTTGTAATTGCCGTAATAGTTACCTTCACTAATTCCCTTTATTAAAGCTTTATCCATTCTAAGCGTATCAGCTATATAAATATTTTTTTCGTCTATAAAATATCCGCCGCCGCCGTATGTGCTTTCATGGGGAATGAATAAATTCGCTTTTAATAATGGCGGATTTGATATTGCTGTCCATGTATAATATTTCTTCCCGAAGCTTTGCTGGCTGTTACCCATAGCAAAGTAAATAAATTCTTTCCCGTCGGGTGAGAGTCCCGAGCGGTTTGGATAAAACTGACCGTAGAACCTGGAGCCTGCAATAAATCTTTCTGTTTTATTTTTATAGTTCAGCGATACAAGGTAAGTAACTTTGTTCGATTTCCTGTATAAGAAAAGGGCAGAATATGCATCCCTGGCAATATAACCTCTTATTTTCGGCGTACTTTTCAATTAGCCTGGTTTAATTATGCTTTTTTGTGATATCCCTTATCACCAAACGGCTGGAGCTCTTCGAGATATAAAGCTTTAAGC
>JAPUEV010000161.1 GCA_027492415.1 Ignavibacteria bacterium | reverse complement strand
ACTGCTATAATGCCTTTATAAACCAAAAAGGCCATGTAATAATTAAAGCAGAGCTGAAGTATGATGACCACGGCTATTTGGAATCAGGTTACTTTTATTCACCCGGTAAGTGGGTAAGCGGTGTTTGCAGGTATTTTACCTCAAATGATCCGCTAAACATGACTGAGAAGTATATCAGGAGTGACGGGAAGATAATTTGGTGAAATATTCTGCGCAAATGCAGAGAGATAAAAATCTAAGTTTTTATTTTATTCATCCTTCGACTCCGCTCAGGATGACATAATTTCGATTTTATCGAATGTTAGGCTCACAGGAATGAAAAGTTATACACGCAGGTAAGACAAACTGTATAATTAATTGCTTTTCTCAGTGTACTTAATGTCATTATTGTTGAATTATCTTTATAACTTGAATTGAAATAGTGAATAAATTTTGCTATTTTTGAGGGTTATAGTATAAAAAATGAGAATATTAACATTATCATTGGCTTTGCTGTTTTTGTTCAGCGCGTTTATTTGCAACAAGGATAAACATAAAATTGACTGGACCGAGGTTCCCGATAGTCTTAAAGATAAAAACGGAAACATTGACCAGTCAAAAATTGATAAGACCAAAATACAAAAGCCAACTGAAGATGTAACATTCACTACAAGTGATAAAAAAGAAATCTCAGGCTCATTTTACTTTCAGGATACAAAAAAAAATGAAGTACAGCCGCTTGTTATTCTGATTCACCAGTTTAACCAAACCCGTGAACAGTGGCAGAGCAGCTTCAGGGATTCACTGCTTAACTTAGGATACAAAGTATTAGCTTATGATATCCGCGGCCACGGCAAGTCATCTAAGCAGGATGGCAAGCTTGAGGACCTCTTAAGCGATCCGAACCAGGCACCAAATGATATTAAAGCTGTCATTGAGTGGGCTAAAAAGCAAAAGGGGATAGATACTTCAAGAATTGCAGTTATCGGAACATCGATAGGCGGAAATATCGCTTTGTATGCAGGGCTTAATTTAGGTGTAAAAGTACCTATCGCAGTATCAAACGGTAAATCAACTTTTGAAGCATACACCGGATTCAATGAGCTTATGATGGGCAGACCGAACTTTCCCAGAATGCCGAATGTACTTTTGATCTGCGGCAGCAAAGATGGCGATCATGAAGCCGGGCAAAAATGGATACTGGATAACTTCTGCTCAAAGCCGTGCGAGATGAAAGCTTTTGATTCTGATAAACACGGAAAATTTTTGTTGGAAGAAAAACCTGAAGCAAACGAGCTTATTTTAAGCTGGCTTAAAAAATATTTATAATTTTCAGCTTCAGTTAAAGCAAATAATATACAAACAGTAATATTCATAATTACAGGATAATTTAACCAAGGATATTAAATTGATCAATTATTTAGATTTTGCAAACACGATACCGTTACTGATAATTGCAGGCGCAGGGCTTGTAATAATGCTGCTCGAAACAATATTCCCGAAGTCAAAGAAAAACGCAAGTGAAACGGCTATATTCTATTTTTCAATTGCGGCTATAACTGCGGCAATAGTCTTTACATTTTTTGATCTTCCCAAGAACTTTATACTTTACACAAATTTTATCCGCGTTAACGCATTAACATCAGTTATCAATATTACTCTTCTGGGCGGAATGTTCATAACCGTGCTTTCATCAAAAAATTACCTTGAGCAGGAAAACATCAATCACGGCGAGTATTACTCGCTTTTATTCTTTTCACTGCTGGGCATGATGCTGATGAACATGGCTAATGACCTGCTTGTGGTTTTTGTAGGGCTGGAATTAATGTCAGTATGCTTCTACGTGCTTGCGGGCTTTATGAGGAAAAAGCTTGATTCAAACGAAAGCGCGCTTAAATACTTTCTGCTTGGCGCATTTTTAACCGGTTTCTTCCTTTTAGGAATTGCATTCATTTACGGTTATACAGGCTCAACCAATTTTACTGTAATTGCAAACTCGCATCCCAATAAAGATACCTTTTATTTACTCGGCTTAACGCTTGTGTTCATAGCGTTCATATTTAAAACAGGCGCTTTCCCGCTGCAGATGTGGATACCCGATGTTTACCAGGGCGCGCCCACAGTCGTTACAGGGATGATGTCCAGCGTAGGCAAAACTGCCGCATTCGGCGCAATGATATCCTTCTTTTCAATTTTCACTCTCAATAACATACCGATGGTTGTTGCCATTGTTGCAATATTAACCATGCTTTACGGCAACGTTGTTGCACTTGTACAGACAAATATTAAAAGGCTTCTGGCATATTCCAGCATAGCGCATGCCGGTTATGTTATGGTTGGCTTTCTTTCTATAAATTCTTATTCGATCCACGCGGTTTTATTCTACCTCGTATCATATATCCTGATGCAGTCAGGCGCATTTATTATTATCAGCATGGTTGAAGAAAAAACTTCGGCTGGCGGCGAAAAGAATACCCTTGAAAGCTATAAAGGACTCGGTAAAACAAACCCGTTCCTTTCATTCTTAATGACAATTTTCCTTTTCTCGCTTGCAGGCATTCCGCCTTTTGCAGGGTTCTGGGGAAAGTACTACATATTCCTTTCAGCTATCCAGGTAAATTATATCTGGGTGGCAATAGTCGGGATTTTATTAAGCTTAGTAGGTGTTTACTATTACATAAAAGTAATTTTATACATGTGGTTCTATGAGCCCGCAGGTGAAAAAATTACGGGGCTCAGGTCTGATTTTTCATTTACCGCTGCAATTATATCCATGATTGGACTCTTTGCATTCGGTATTTATCCTGAGCTTGTT
>JAPUEV010000160.1 GCA_027492415.1 Ignavibacteria bacterium | reverse complement strand
TATGATGGAGGTATAAACAGCTTTGATTATTCTTATGTGGTACAATTAGATGCTTTTAACAATGTAATAGTTACGGGATATAGTATGGGAACAGGTACAGGCATTGATTTTGCTACTATAAAATACTCCCAAATCATTGGGGTTACACAGATTTCAAATGCAATTCCCGAATCATTTTCACTCTCGCAAAACTATCCAAACCCTTTCAATCCTACAACAAATATTAAATTTGATATTCCCCAAACTGCTGATATCAGACTTGTTATATATAATATCCTTGGCAGAGAGGTATCTATTCTTGTAAATGAAAATATGAATCCGGGTTCATACAGTGTAAGCTTTGATGCGGTGAACCTGCCTTCAGGAGTTTATTTCTATACTCTTTCGGCAGGTACTTACATTAAAACCAAAAAAATGCTATTAATAAAATAAATATTTAAATGAAAAAAATTCTATTCTTCTTTTTAATAATTTTATCAGCGCAAGCACAGGTAACGCAGCAATGGGCAAGCAGGTATAACGGTACTGGCAACAGCAGGGATAATGCTTCAAAAGTTCTTGTAGATAAATTTACGGGCAGTGTGTTTGTAAGCGGTAAATCTAATGCCTCCGGAAACGATGACATTGTAACTGTTAAATATAATTCTGCAGGCGTACAGCAGTGGATAAAAATATACAACAGTGAATTTAACAAAGATGACTCTTTCGGGGATATGGTTTTGGATAATCTCGGTAACCTGATAGTAACGGGCTCAAGTATTGGTTCCAGCTTTGACTGCATTACAATTAAATATGACTATAATGGGAATAAAATATGGTCAAAAAGATATAGTGGTATAGGGACCAGTTTTGACCAGGGGAAAGTTGTCACAACGGATGGCCAGGGTGGGATAATTGTAACAGGAATAAGCTCTAATGATATTGTTACATTAAAGTATTCATATGGGGGTACACTGGAATGGATGCAAAGATATAATAATTCACCTAATTCAGAAAATGACCCGAGATCAATTATTACAGACGGCGTTGGTAACATTTATATTACAGGATTCAGCTATACACCAGCCACGAAAGATGATTTCATAACCATAAAGTATTCACCCACAGGAAATGTTGAATGGGTAAAATTAATAGCCACTTCACAGCATGACATGGGACTCAAAGTATTGTATAACTACAATACAGATGAGATTTATTCAGTTGGCAGAATCGGTAATAACACTATAATAGAATGTTATGGCAGCTCAGGAAATGCTAAGTGGCAAACTTCGGATAACGGTGCACTCATCGGTTTATCGGATGCTGCACTGGATAATGCCGGTATTATATATATCTATGGTACAACTGTTCTGAACGGAAATAATGATTTTATGATAATTGCATATAATACCGGCCTTCAGGGCGGCCTTTCATGGTTTGATATCTATAATGGTTCAGGCAACGGGGCAGAGTATCCAACTGATATCCAGACAGATAATTATAATAATATTTATTTAACCGGAAGTTCTCAGGGCAGCGGAAATGGTTCTGATTATACAACCCTTAAATATAACCAATCCGGAATAAGACAATGGGAGAAAAAATACAATTTTACAGGCACGGGATTAAATACAGCAGTTTCTCTTGATGTTGATAATAACGGCAGTGTTTATGTAACCGGATACAGCCGGAATTCAGCAGGTAATTACGATTATGCCACAATAAAGTATACACAAGGTATAATATTCGGCAGGGATGGTGAGAATATACCATCAGAATTTAAGCTTTTCCAAAATTACCCCAATCCATTCAATCCTGCAACAAATATAAAATTTGATATTCCAAAAGATGCTGATGTGAAGATAGCGGTTTACGATATGCTTGGCAGAGAAGTTCAAATTGTGGCAGATGAATTTAAACAGGCTGGCAGCTATGAAATAAAGTTTGATGCATCTGGCTTATCAAGCGGTACTTACTTTTATAAAATTATTGCAGGCAGCTTTACGGATATTAAGAAAATGGTTTTAATAAAATAATTAGTATAGGGTATAAAATGAGAAAATACAGAACAATTCACATTTTAATGTTTCTTTGTATGCTTTGCGGGGCATTAAGCTCTCAGCCAATTGAACAATGGGTAAAGCGGTATAATGGACCTACAAACAATAACGATGAAGGTAAATTTATTACAGTTGATAATTCAGGTAATGTTATTGTTTCCGGGATTTCTACAAATGATGGGGCAGTAACTGTAAAATATAATTCTTCCGGAACTGAAATGTGGTCAAAGATCTATCAGCAGTCTATATCTGTTTCAGGATTGGCCGCAGACAATAATGGAGATATTATCATAACAGGTGCCAATTCAGCTGCTATGTATATAATTAAATATGATCCCTCCGGCAATATAGTGTGGAGCCAATCATATAATGGCGGACTTAATGATAATCCACCACAACTTGTACTTGATGCACTTAATAATGTTTACATCTCAGGCGGTAGCCAAAGAACATCAAATTTGTTCGAACTTGTTACAATAAAATACAATTCATCCGGAGTAATACAATGGATAAATAAGCTGAATACAGATACATTAGTAATTGATGAAGGAAATATGAAATTGGATCCTTCAGGAAATATATATATATGCGGAGGGTTAAGGCGTATTTCATCCGAGGCCTTTTTAGCTAAGATATCCTCTGCAGGAGTATTTGTATTTCTACAAAAATACAATAACAATTTGGTGGTAGGCGCAGACTCGTTCAGTGAATTAGTAATAAATAATACCGGCAGCGATATTTACGTAACAGGTTTTAGTG
>JAPUEV010000159.1 GCA_027492415.1 Ignavibacteria bacterium | reverse complement strand
GAATGAAATTTCTTTTGTGAGTCCCCAGAAAATCTTACTGTCTTCAAAAACAAGAACAGGATTTATCAGTACAAACGGCAGGGCTGCCAGCATTGTGCCAACAGGAAGCTCAGTTTTTTTGTACAGTTTTAATTTCCGGGTATTATTATAACCCGGAACTGAATTGTTATCTTTCACTTTAAGCTGTAAAGGTTCATAAACCTGGGAAAACAAAGAACTGCACAGAAATAAAATAATAATAATTGTTTTCAGCATAGTTGTTTTCGGTTTTAATGATATCAGTACCAGAACATAAAGCTGACCCCAAGCGATACATCGTTGATATCTGACTTTGTTTTATCTTTAATAAAAGTATGGCGGTAACGCATGTAGGGGCTGAATGCAACATGATCACTTACAGGCAAAATTGCTCCAAGAGAGCCGTGCAGGAACCAGCCGTTATTCTTTGTATCAGTAAAATATCCCGCGCCGGGTGTAGCTACAAAGCCAACGAAGTTACCTGCTTCGAGGATAATATCGTAGTTATAGGAAAATCTTAAATGGCTGGTGTTATAGCTGCGGAAGATGTAGGAATACTCAAATGCAACCCTGCCGTAAGGGAACTTACCAAAGGAAACTTCCTTTGTTAAGCCAAAGAAAGCTTTTTTATCTTCTATCACAAGCATTGGATTTATAATTGCGGCAAGATAAAAATATGTTGGCGCATCTGCTTTTTTGGTAAGGCTAAATGACGCTGCCTTAAGCTTTAATGAACTATGAAAGCCATTTAACTGATGCAGACCGTTTACCTGCGGGAATGCGGCGCCGCATACAAGGGCTGTAAATATCCATACAGAAAATATTTTTTTTACCATACCTTATTATTGATTTGATACGAATTTTAACCCGATAATTGAGCTGATGAGCGTAAATATGAAGAAAATACGCCAGAATTCAGCAGGCTCGCCAAGGAAGATAATTCCTAAAACAGCAATGCCGCAGGCACCAATGCCCGTCCATATAGCATACGCAGTGCCTAAGGGAATTGTTCCGAGCGCTTTATCCAGAAAGAAATAGCTTAATATAGTAAACACTATAAAGAGCACAGAATAGAGAGGTTTTGTAAAGCTTTGGGAGTATTTAAGCGAGAGTGCAAAACAAATTTCAAAAATACCCGCAATTATGAGGTAGATCCAGCTCATTTGTAATTAAATTAGTTTTACAAAAATAAGGGAAAAAGTGTTAATAAACTGTTTTGAGTAAATAATAACACACCCCGTCCGGCAAATGCCGGACACCCCTCTCGAGAGGGGAATTTTTGATAAAAAAAGAGACGCATGTGATGCGTCTCTGCAGTATAATTTTTTGTGAAATGTTATTTTACGTTATCTTTTAAAAGCTGGGGGAATTCCTTATAGAATTTTTTGACCTTTGGGGCTATTACAAAGGAACAGTAACCCTGGTTCTGGTTGTTGTTGTAATAATCCTGGTGGTAATCTTCTGCTTTGTAGAATACATCAAGCTTTGTTACTTCGGTAACTATAGGGTCATCCCATAACTTTGAAGCTGTTACATCTGCAATAATTTTTTCAGCGGAAGATTTCTGCTCATCACTGTTGTAATAAATTGCTGAGCGGTACTGTGTGCCTTCATCTGCGCCCTGTTTGTTCATAGTGGTTGGATTGTGGATATGGAAGAATACTGTAAGCAGCTGCTCATATGAAATGACAGAAGGATCGAATGTTATCTTAACCACTTCAGCGTGTCCTGTTGTGCCTGTGCATACTTCCTGGTAAGTTGGATCTTTTTTTGAACCGCCTGAGTAGCCTGATTCAACTTTTTCAACGCCCTTTAAGTCCTGGAAAATAGTTTCAATACACCAGAAGCATCCGCCCGCAAGTACTGCAGTTTCAAGCTTTGAATCACCTGTTTTTGTTGTATCTTTCATATTTTTGTTTACAATTGTTTTATTTTCATCTGAATTTGGGGAGGAACTTACGGTTTTACCGCCTATTAACGAACAGCCCCAAAGCAGCGTTACAACCATTAGTACGGTAAAAAGCAAAAATATTGCTTTATTTTTAAACATTATACAGCCTTTCTTAGTGATATAATTTAATAACCACTATAATATACGAAACGTTTCATTTTAGGGATTTTTGGGGGTGATAGGATTGTAAAAAAACAAACCCCCTTTTGAGATTTTCAGAGATCTGTAAAATAAAGTACAATTTTCATAATAAAAAACCTGTAAATCTACTCCCCCTTTCAAAAGCGAAGGGGGGATAAAAACTTGAAATATTTGAGAAGTGGGAATTTTGGGGTGTTGTGTGGTTTGCAGAGTCCCTTGGGCAAGTGCCTTCCTTCGGAGCGGGAGACCCGGCAATTTACGATGAATGTTTTACACAGACAAGAATGTCTGTGCTACTAATTATATTAAATTAATAAATTCTGATCACTCACGGCAATAACCTGCCGGTCATTTGCTTTCTCCCCTCCCTGTCATAACCAGTTCTGCGACTTATCTAAGGAGGGGAGCTATGGAAAGAAATTTATATTAATGATGGTGGCGGATGCCTTTTTTTACGAAGAAATAATTTACGGGATATGCGGCTATGAATCCTGCTACCAGGCTCAGGAACATTCCGTACCACAAAATTGCGTCCGTAAGACCCGCTTCCATTACGCCCGGTGTGTAAACCTGAACAAGCACTTCAAACGTTTCCATGACCGCAATGCTTAAACCTTCAGCTATGAGCACCTGCTTGAATGCAGCAGACCATGAGTAACCCGCGCGTTTTAAGGGTATGATGCCAAGAGCGAAACCGCCGA
>JAPUEV010000158.1 GCA_027492415.1 Ignavibacteria bacterium | reverse complement strand
CACGGCTTCGGCAAAAAAGGCGATATTAAGTTCAACGGTACACTTGTTGCAGGCGGTATGGATTTCACTGATATCAATGATACTGCAAGAACAGAAACATACAGCATCCGTGCAGGTAACTTCAGCATATCACCCGTTAAATATTTATCTATTGGCGGCTCATACCTGTACACAGATGGTAAGCTTCCAACAGGAAATATCATTACTGATATAAGCGCGGAAATTTTTGAAGGCAATGCTGCACTGAACTATAAAGGTCTCAGCCTGTTATTTTCATATGCAAACAAAGTCACAATTTCTCAGCCTAATGCAGTTTATTCACAGTCAAAAGCGCCCAGGGGCGACGGAGCTTACGGCTCACTATCATATACCAGGGAAGGCTTTGGCATAACGCTTGATTACAAGAATTACAGGTTCAATGTTACAACACCAGATCAGCGCAGCGCAACCGATCCTTACAAAGCATTACCGTTCCAGAACGCGCCATCATGCATAAAAGTATATTCATCAACTCTGCTCTCAAGGTTCCCCCATAACGTTGATTTTAACGATGAAGTGGGCTGGCAGGTTGATGTATTTTACTCACCAACAAAGAAATTAACACTTAATGCCAATGCATCATTAACCAGCAGGCATTACGATTATTTTGATGCAGATACTACTTCGCTTACAAGGTATGAAAGAATTGACAGAAGCGCATTTCTTCCTTCAACAAAAAATGAATTTTCACCTTACTGGGAGCTGTTCTTTGAAGCTGAATATTATGTCAACAAGAACCTGAAGACAAAGCTTGGTGTATCAAGAAAAACAAATATTCTATACAGTATCATTGACCCGAATGCAAGTGATGTTATAAGGACATTTACAGTACCGCTCGAAGTGCAGTATACGTTCGGCAAGATTTACGGTGTTAAGCTTAACGCTGAGTTCCAGCAGGCTTATAACAGCTTAAGATCAGGCGATACCAAATTCTGGAGCCAGCTTACTACAGTTAGCTTATCACGCTCGCCAAATATCATTGTTTCAGGTACTGCTGAAGTCACAAATGATGAAGAAGATCCTTCAGGCAAGAAATACTGGGTAAAGGGAGAGCTGACATATAAATTCACATCTTCAAATACCCTGATGCTTTCTTACGGCAGCGAGCGCGGCGGATTGCAGTGTTCAAGCGGTATTTGCCGCTATGTTAATCCCTTTAACGGTTTCAGGCTTACATTAATAAATAATTTTAATTAATAGTTTGATGAAATATCTGAAATTTTTACTCATATTGGTTGCCGCAGTACTTATACACGGCTGCGAAAGCAACGATACAACAACTAACTCAGTTTACATTCCAAAGCCAGTTAATAAAAAAGTGCTGGTTGAGTTCTTCACTAACGCGGGATGCAATCCATGTATAGCGGCTCACGGCTTCCTTGATGAAATAAACCTGAACTCAGGTGTTACTATCAATGATACCAGCGTAATCATCCTAAGCTACCATACAAAATACCCGTATATACTTGATTCACTTTACCGCGCCAATATTTCTCAAAACCAGGGCAGGTGTGATTATTACGGTGTTAACAATACCCCGCAGGCCAGGCTTGACGGCGTGAATATCGGGCAGTACTCATCAGCTAACTGGAGCGCGCAGATAAACGCGGAGTTTAAAACTACCAATTACCTGAACATATCATTAAGCAATACATACGATGAGCTTCTGGATACCGGCGTTGTTACTGCAAATATTGAACTGGTAAATGCACTGCCTTCTGCAAACAATGTTATTCATATGGTGATAATTGAAAATAATATATCATATGTTACCGCTCCAAACGGCATTACTTCACCTGATGATGTTATGAGGAACATGATAACCGGGCTTGACGGCGAAGCTGTTACAATTGGCCAGTCAAACCAGTTTTCAAAAGGATATACTTTAAACAGCAGGTGGGTACCCGGGGAGTGTTATATAATTGCATATATTCAGAATCCTGATACCAAAGCAATATTTGGTGTAGAAAGAATTAAAGTAGTACAGTAAAAATAATTAAGTGTACTTTTCAAAAAAAGAGCATCTTTTTACAGGTGCTCTTTTTTTACGCTGTTTACGGTATATTTTAACGGATTTTATTATTTGTAAATTAACTATTTAAGTGATTCTATTGTTATATTATTGAGCTACATTTGTTTAAACTATCCCGAAATGAAAACTATAATACTGTTAATATTAATAACCATCCTTCCATCTCAGATAATTATATCCCAGCCGGCAAGGGCTAAAAGAATGTTTGGCATAACTATTGACGGTACCGGTAACCTGAATAATATAATTTCATCTATCGGTAATCATGGCCGCAAGATGACAACACGCATAGTTTTTGATGAGTGGGTTCCGGCTTCGGATTACTCAGGTGCGGTTAACAGGCTTGATACTGTGACACAAATAATGGGAGAGATACTTGACAGCTATTATATGAATGCTTATTCAGTGCAGCAGTACAGGGATAGAGTTGATGAATATATGCAGCAGCTTGGCGGCAAAGTTGATATCTGGGAGCTTGGCAATGAAGTTAACGGTGAGTGGCTTGGCAGCAGTGATTCTGTTATTGCCAAATTAACATACGCGTTAAAAAAATGCAGGTCATACAACTACAAAAGCTCAGTTACGCTTTATTATAATAAAAATTGCTGGGAGCAGCCCCAAAATGAAATGTTCCGGTGGATTAATGAAAAAATGAGCCATAAGATGAGAAATAATTTTGATTACGTGCTGGTATCTTATTACGAAGATGACTGCAATAACCTGCAGCCAAACTGGCAAAGT
>JAPUEV010000157.1 GCA_027492415.1 Ignavibacteria bacterium | reverse complement strand
CACTAAAGGAGTTCTAACCGACTCATACGGCGCATATTCAGACCCAACTCTTGCAAAGATTATTGGTGATATACCTCAAAGAGAAGAGCATTCGCTACAGGATAAATAATTTAATGTTAGAATAAAGGAGACTATATGATTTCTGCAGGAGCCTCAATAAGAAAAACATTATTTCCGTTAAGCTCAGGCTATGATAGATCATGGATAAAGAAAAATTCACTTGGAGAGAACGTATTGTATAACCTGGAAAGTTTGTGTGAGATCATTGAATTCAAGGAAGGAATGAGGGTGCTGGATCTGGGCTGCGGCAGGGTCGCAAGCGCTATATTTCTGGCAAAGGAATTTGGGGTGGAAGTGTGGGCTGTAGATCAGTATATTGCAGCATCAGAGAACTACCAGCGCATTAAGGAAATGAACTGTGAACACAGTGTTTATCCCCTTAAGCTTAATGCAAAATCGCTGCCATTTCCAACCGAATTCTTTGATATTATCATTTCCGTTGATTCTTATATGTATTTTGGAACGGATGAAAAATTCACGCCGTATATATCTCAATTTTTAAAACCGGGCGGTACCATAGGTATAGTTGATATCAGCTTCAGCAAGGAGATCAATTACCTTGCAGAAGTACCAGACTTTATGAGGGAGCATTACCAGGATAAATGGTATTTTGTTCATTCTATGGAATGGTGGGTTAAGCTTTGGGAAAAAACAGGTCACCTGAAAATTCTAAATGCTGAAATTATTCCCCAGAATGATTTTATAAAAGCGGAATATATAGAAGACTTTAAAACCTCAAAAAAGCAGGATGATATTGCTGATGCTCTGGCACGAGATAAAGATAGTATGTTAAATATCTTCAGGATGACGGCGCAGAGATCTGAAAAACCAATTGATTTTGGAAATTACTGTATTGAAGTATAAGGATTTCGTGAAAGTTCAAAATAAATAATCAGAAAGTCAGAGGTTGAAATGGAATTCATAGTGATGGGAGTCTTAATAGGCCTTGCAGCATGGGGAATTTATGCTTACTGGATATATAAAACAGCACGCAGGTACGGCAAAAAAGGTGATGGCAGACATTAATGTTTGGTTTTATAATTGATTTTAATTTAAAGGAGATTCAATAATGAGCGACAAATCAGGGATATACCAGGAAAATACTTTATTTAAACGTTATAAGAATAATCCGGTTTTAAAGCCATCAATGTGGCCGTATAAAGTAAATTCAGTTTTTAATGCAGGCGCAACTATCTTTGAAGATAAAGTTCTTTTGATGGTAAGAATTGAAGACATGAAAGGTTTTTCGCATTTATGCAAAGCTGAAAGTGCTGATGGTTATACAAACTGGAAGATAGATGATCATCCGACTCTGCAGCCAAAAGCAGAGGACTTTCCGGAGGAAATTTACGGAATTGAAGATTCCAGAATAGTTAAGCTTGAAGATGAAGGAAGGTATGCTGTTGTGTATACCTCGTTTTCAGAAACAGGGCCGCTTGTTTCGCTGGCTACAACTGAAGATTTTAAAGGTTTCCGCAGGTATGGTGTTATAATGCCTCCGGATGATAAGGATGCATCATTATTCCCGAGGAAATTTAAAGGAAGGTATGTTTTAGTTCACAGACCATCCCCTACCAGTTACCTTTTAGGGGCACATATTTGGATATCCTATTCACCCGATCTAAAACACTGGGGAGATAGCGCAATATTACTTCCTGCAAGACATGGAAGCTGGTGGGATGCATATAAAGTAGGTTTAGGACCTCAGCCCATTGAAACATCAGAAGGCTGGCTGATAATTTATCATGGAGTTAAAACTACAGCGGCAGGCTCGTTGTACAGGCTAGGTTTAGCTTTGCTTGATCTGGATGACCCCAGTAAAGTAATAAGAAGAAGTGATGAGTGGGTATTTGGCCCAAACGAGCCTTATGAGCGTGTTGGCGATGTACCAGATGTAACGTTTCCCTGCGGTGTAGTAGTTAAGGGCGATGAGCTTATAATGTATTACGGAGCTGCAGATACTACAATTGCGATTGCAACAGCTTCTTTGAAAAATGTACTGGATTTTGTAATGAAACAAAAATAATATAATGAGCAAAACATTCGGCGTATCATTCATATCTTCATTTGTTCCAAGGCAGTGCGGAATTGCAACATTTACAAATGACCTTGCAACTTCATTCAGGGCAATAAGTAACGGAACAAATTTAGAAACAAATATTACGGCATTAAATGATATCCCTGAAGGATATAAATATCCAAGGGAAGTAAAATTTGAGATCAAAGATAAAAGTATCAATGATTTCAAGGAAGCAGCATATTACCTGAATCTTTCAGATAAAGATATTATCAATTTACAGCATGAATTCGGTCTTTACGGCGGTGAAGCAGGCTCGCACATATTGTACCTGCTTGAAAACCTGAAAAAGCCGGTTGTAACAACCCTGCATACAGTGCTCGAGCATCCAAGTGAGGACCAGCTAAAGGTTATCCAGGAAATTAACAGGTATTCATCTTATATTATAGTTCAGTCTGAAAAAGCATTTCAAATGCTTGAAAATATATACAGCATTCCCGGGGAAAAGATAAGATTCATTCCCCATGGTGCGCATGATGTACAGTTCCTTGATACAACATATTATAAGGATAAATTTCAGCTTACCGAAAAAAAAGTACTGCTGACTTTTGGATTATTAAGCCCGGGCAAAGGTGTAGAAGATGTCATTAATGCGCTGGCGGAAGTTGTGAAGACAAATCCGGATGTAGCTTATATAATACTTGGCGCAACACACCCGCATGTTAAAAAGCAATAC
>JAPUEV010000156.1 GCA_027492415.1 Ignavibacteria bacterium | reverse complement strand
ATAACTGTACCATATCTGCCGGATGCAAAACCGATATTATTGTTTACGAATTTGATCCTGTAAATATCATTTCCGGTTGGTGTTGGATTCTGCCAGAACCAACCGCTTTGTGAATAGGATATTGAAGTTAAAAACAGTAAAAAACAAAAAATTAAGTGGTTTTTCATATATTGAGGTTGAATGAACTTTCAAAATATAGTTTTTTACTGTAATATTCAATCACTTCTAATTACCGTTAGCTATTTGATCAGTATCATTTTCTTTGAATCCGCATATTCACCTGAATTAAGCGTATAAAAATAAACACCGCTTGGATACGAGGAAGCATTCCAGTCAACTGAATAATTACCCGGAGTTAAATTTTTATCCAAAAGCGTTGCTGCTTCTCTTCCCAATACGTCATAAATTTTTAATGTAACATTGCCAGGTTTTGGCAAATCAAACATTATTTTTGTTACCGGGTTAAACGGGTTTGGATAATTCTGATGCAGGCTGAATTTTCCGGGTATTTCCCCGGTATTAGTGTTTAAGCCTACAAAATTGCCGGTTGAATCTCGGGTATAATAAATTTCAAAATTCCCGTCCCGCTCGTCGCTCCACATAGCATGAACAGTATACCCGGAAGCGGCAATTGTCGGAAACCATGAAGTACCCGGAGCTGTTGAAAGCCTCGTATCATCTGTCCATGTAATACCCTGGTCAAAAGAGCGTTTAGAGTATATTTCCCAATCGCTGTTTCTTGAGTCAAACCATACAAGGTGAACAATTTCATTGGAAACAACCATATTAGGGAATTCAGACAAACCGTAAATAGAATTTATTAAAGTATCCCGGCTCCAGCTTACCCCTCTGTCAGTTGAGCGTTTGTAATATACCTTCCATGCATCTGTGTGCTGATCGTTCCACACTAAGTGCAAAACAAGAGGTGTTACCTGAAGACATGCATACCTAGATTCGCCGGTACTGCTGGTAAGACGCTTATCTGCTTCCCATGTTAAGCCTCCGTCCGTTGAGCGCTTATAGTAGATCTCGGAGCCACTATTTCCGTCACGGTTATCATGCCACGCAACATGAACATCATTTCCAAAAGCTGTAATGGTTGGCTGCATTGAAAAAAATGAATTATTTGTAAGCTGAACGTCTGCTCCCCATGTTGAACCATTATCAGGTGAACTTTTATACCATATCTCATAATTTCCGTTTCGGTCATCAAACCAAACAACGTGCACAGTTGAGCCTGAAATAACCATCGAAGGAGGAAGCGATGCCCCGCTATCAGCGGTAAGCCTTTTATCAGCTCCCCAGGTAAGCCCGGCATCCGTTGATCTTTTATAATAAATTTCAGGATTGCCGTCTCTTGCGTCACGCCACACTAAATGAAGTATATCACCATCAGCGGAAACTGATGGATATCTTGATTCATCTGTATTGTTCGTTAACCGGGTATCTGTTCCCCAGCTTTTCCCCTGGTTAGTAGAGCGTTTATAATAGATCTCATAATTTCCATCGCGGTCATCAAACCACAGTGCATGGACGAGCTCTCCGGTTGCAGCTAGACCCCAAGAATTGTTGAATGATGTTTCGGAAGCGTGTGTATTATTGGTAAGGCGAACTTCGGGTTCCCACTGGGCTAATGAGAGATTTAAAAATAAAAATGGAGAGCAAAAAATAACAAAGAGTGAAGTTATTCTTTTCATTTTTATAATATTTTACGTTATTGAAAAAGAAAAACACTTTTCCATTAACGTAAATATATGTTTTTATAGCTGAAAAATCAAAGACATTTTTTGCAGTTTGTTAAAACTGCAAAAAATGTGAGATTATCCGATAAACGTATAAAACTTAATTATTTAGATGTAATGCTAATAAATCACAACATTTCACTATGGAGTTACAATAATTTATCAAAATATCGTAAAAGCAAAATAAATCCTTTTCTTATTTTAAAAGTATCATCTTCTTTGTAGCTGTAAAATTATCAGTACTTAGCTTATAAAAATAAACTCCGCTTGAGCTTGTTTCAGCATTCCATTTTACATCATACTCACCGCCTGAAAGCTTTTCATCTACAAGTACAGCTACAGATCTTCCCAGCAGGTCGAATATTTCAAGCTTTACATCTGACTGAAGAGGCAGTGAAAACCTGATGGATGTTGAAGGATTAAACGGATTCGGATAATTTTGTTTCAGTGAAAAATTCTGCGGTATTTCATTTGATACCGGCTGAATTCCGATCGGGACAGTAACCGTTGCCTTTAATTTATAAAAGCCTACTGACTGCTGTAAGATCAAATTATTGGTATTATAAAAATACACTGAGAAATTATTAACAGTGCTCAATGGCGGAAGCGGAGTGAAATGAATTCCTCTATCATATGAAATATATGCTGGGATAGTTGCAGGATAATCCCATGGAGCATAACAAATAAAATTCGGATCGTCACCTGCCCTGTCAAATCCCCAGGCAGTACCATCTATATTAATGTAATTCCACGTTAAGCCTAAATTGGTCGAGCGTTTTAATCCGCCTTCATTGCCCTGGTACATTGTGGCGTATAGTACGGAGTCAAGTATTGAGCCTGATATTGCAGGTACCTCAGGGTAAGGACCGCGGTTAGAATCTACAATTGTCCATGAATTGCCGTAATCTGTTGATCTTGTTATTAATCCTTTGCTGCCAAAAGAGTTAGCTGAGCCAACTATGATAATATTGGAATGATTGTTAAGCACTTTAATTGCGCAGTTGTTTTCAAACCTGTATGAGCCTAATGCTGACCATGTTAACCCAAAGTTTGTTGATTTGAACATAACTGAAT
>JAPUEV010000155.1 GCA_027492415.1 Ignavibacteria bacterium | reverse complement strand
AGATATCTTAAAGAAAAACCTGTATTATCAGAAAGCTTTTTTGTAAAGGAAACCTGCGGATACAGAACAATAACCCCGAAGTTATCGAAGTAAGAATTAATCCTTGCATCCAGCTCATTTTCAGGTATATCCTGTGAATAAGCTGAAGCGATTATTGTAAAAAATAATATAAATGCCAGTCTTACTGGAAATTTAACCACAGCCGCAGCCTCCGCTTTGAGAGCCGTCTCCGCCTTCAGTACCCTCACGGATAAAAAGGTAATGCAGCTCTGCGCCTTTATCCATGGGGTTTTCATCAAACATCATATTAGGGTCAGATAAGCGCTCTCTTTCCCAGGGCTGAACAACAGCACATGCATTAAAGAATAACCCGGTAAACAGGATAATCAGTAAAATCACATATTTCAGGATTTTCATATTTATTTATCCGGTAATAATATCTATTTTAACAGTAATTCTTTTATCATACTATCCATTTTTTCCTTAACATCGGAGGTAAAACCCGTCTCTTTAAAGCGGATGACACCTTCTTTATCTATAATAATGCTTGTCGGCATTCCTTCAACATTATATAAAGGGGGAAGCTTGCTTTCTTTATCAAAAATTACAGGGAAGGGGAAAGTTACATTTATTGAATTTGCAAAATCATTTATTTTTGATCTTTCTTCATCAACATTCACAGCAATAACCGTAAACGCGGAATCTGTCCGGTTATTATAGAGCTCAATTATATGCGGCATTGATTTCTTGCAGGGTACACACCAGCTTGCCCAAAAATCCACCAATATTACTTTACCTTTAAGATCAGAAAGCCTTACAGTATTGCCGTTAATATCAGCCATTGAAAAATCCGGGGCTTTATCGCCCACAGCCTGGGCATAGAAAACTGATGAATAAATTAATAAGATGCAAATAACAATTTTTGAACTTATTGAGATCAATTTATTTGCTGTCCCCATTTCCTTCCCAAACATCTCCGTGGCACTGGTAACACGATGAAGTAACAATAAGCGTACCGTTATAATTATAGACTTTGCCTCTTAGATCATTGCCATGGCACTCTTTGCAGTCATCTGTTTCACGCTCGCCTTTATGCAAAGCGCCGCCGCGGTTATTGGTATGATCTGAAGGAACATTTGATTTTGTTTCTGACGGAAAGATGCCATCACAGGAATAAATGCCGGTTAGAAGTAAAAAAGAAACAAGTAACAGGTAAGCCTTAGTAAATGACAATATTTTCATTATACAAAAATAATATTAAAATTTCCTGATTTGTATGATAATTATCATTACTTAATATGATAAATATAGATTTAATATTATACCCGCTAAGCAGTATATAAGAATAAACAAACTTATCCTATATTTGTTACAGGAAATATTTATGAACCTTTATTCTGAATATCACAATGTATACAATAAAATCAATTGAGCCTTTATTATATATCATAGCAATTGTAATAGGACTTTTAATAGCACATTCCGCAGCAATGTAATTTATTGCTGATACTTTTATTTTAAAACTGAAGTATTTAAACAGGGATATTATACAGTTTAGAATTATGTAGAATTTTACTAAAGAAAGGAGCCTTTATAGAGCAGAAAATGTAATTAAAACAATTTAAAGGTTTTAATTGCAGAAAAGAATTCATGTTTCAAAAAAAATTAGTTAATTAAAATATTTCCACGAAAAAGTTGCCCATTCAGTTTATGAATGGGCATTTTTATAAGTTAGCCTCTTTTGTTAGTGGTATCGGTAAATCGGTTACTAAATTACTGTAATATCAATTGTTTGTAATAGTTTAATGCTTGAATTTAAATAAATTTATTTATTTGGCAAATAATAAAAATATATTATGAACGAAAAGTCCTTCAGTATTATACCGAAAACTGTAATGATATTAATTTATGTTTTATTTTTATATTCATGCGGTGAAGATTCTGTAAACGCGCCGCAGGATTTTGTCAGCGGTACAATTACATACTTAGATACAAATGTAACTATCACCGGTGGGTTGAATTTTATGGGCTCGACTCATTAAAATTATTTTTCACTACAAAATTTAAAACCTGTTATTTTTACTGCTATTTTATTTTTCGGGTTTAATTTACTGATTTACAGGTTTAATTTGTAATGCATTGTTATTATTGATTTAATAACATAAAAATTGTATATATTTGTGTATTCAATTAAATCGCGGGGGCAGATATGTTAAAGCATACAAAGGTTTTAAGCTGGATACTATTTCCGGTTTTAATATTCATTATTATTTCAGGATTCGATAAATGCTCCGGCAACCCGCCTGATATTAAACCAAATTCAAAAAGCAGGATCATAAAGGAATCATCAAGTGTTATTGATACTGTTAAAACAGGTTTTAAAGAAGATTTGTTATGTATATATAAGTTAAATGCAGCCCGTATAATTGCTTCTGGAAACAACGGTTTTATAATTACTTCCTCCAACGGAGGCTTGAACTGGGAACAAAGAAATTCAAGTGATACAATGAATTTTTTTGCTGCAACTATGCTCAATCAAAGAACTTACATTGTTGCAGGAGAAAATGGCAGGATAAGACGAAGTACTGATTTTGGGATTACCTGGAGTTCTTCTGTTTCCCCTTCTGCAGGCACAATTAAAGCAATTTCATTTTCTGATACCCTTAACGGCTTTGCTGCCAATGGCACATCTTCTGTACTGAAAACAATTGATGGAGGTATCACATGGAATATAATTCTAACCTCTGCTGCCGGAAGTTTAAACAGTGTTTCAACACCATCAAATGGTTTTATAGTAGCCTGCGGTGATGGCGGAATAATTACATC
>JAPUEV010000154.1 GCA_027492415.1 Ignavibacteria bacterium | reverse complement strand
AGACTGAATTGACACAGGAAGAACAGGATGCAATGCTGAAGGAGATCAAGGATCATTACGAAGAGCATGCTGACCCCATGTATGCAGCTTCACAGCTTTGGGTTGATGGACTCATCGACCCCGCTGATACACGCAAAGTTATTACTGCATGTTTAGATAGCGTAAACAATAATCCGAACATGCCAAAATTCAACCCGGGTGTGATACAGGTTTAGTAAGTTATTTCATTCCCGTTTACCTTGTTTTTAAGGCGTATGCGGGAATACATACTTTGGATATTATAAGAAGTGTAATATATTTATTTTTTATAAAAAAGGGTCTATTTTTAGAAAAATTATTCTTACTTCAAATAATCCACAATTTTCCCTACGTTAATATCTACATCATTGAATGCGCTGAGTACCAGGTTAAACCTGTACTTTTTTGTATCAAGCTCTGCTGCTGTGGCTTCCATTTTCTTCCAGTTGCGCTCTGAATTTGTCTTCTGGGCTTTATCGCGTTCTTTGATATTCTTTAATCTCAGATCCTCAGGTGCAGATACCCTGAATATGTAATTGCTCTTGGGATAGGGGAGTATTGTATCAACTATCATATACCTTCGTATGGTAAACGGCTTGCCGCCGGTCTTATCATTTCGTATTAATTTAACAAAGTCAAAATCCGGACTCTCAGCCTGCAAACCAATCGGAGTATCGATCACTTTCTTTATCATATCCCAGTCATACTTAAACGGTGTGTTCATGTACTCTTCATACGGCTCATCGTTGTATGATTTCAGGTAATAATCACCCGGAATGCGTGAAGCCATTGTATCGCCAAGCTCTCTGGCTAATTTTTTTGCGAGGGTTGATTTACCGGCTCCTGCAGCGCCGCATATGCTTATTACTATTTTATCGTTCATTGTATTTGATTTTTGCGGGGAGCGAAGTGACAAAGCATTCTCACCTGTTGATAGGATTGCTTCGCTTCGCTCGCAAAATTTTAATTATTTTACAGACTTCGAAAGTCTGAGATTATTTGAAAAATTGTTTATTACCGGAAGATTAATAAATTATAGAAAATTGATTAGACTTTTTACAGTCTGTAATACTTAAATTCATATTAGTTGTGTTTTGCGAGGAGCGAAGCGACGAAGCAATCTTGTTGATTCATCAGATTGCTTCGTTACTCTTGCAAAATTCTATTTACTCAATGTGTATTCGCTTACAAATACGGGCTGAGCGATTGCTTCTTTGTAAAACCTAAGTGATTCAGGTGATGAATCTATCTGTATCGCTGACATAGTTCCGTCATTGTTGATCCAGGTTGAGTTCCACCAGCCAACTGCTTTTATCCTGCTGAACTCAGGCTGCTGAACAGTGTACAGCGCGCTCTGTATCCACATTGCTTTATTTACGTTTGGCAGGTAATCAGCTACGCCAAACTCAAGTATTGCAATAGGCTTGTTGGGTGTAAGCGCAAGGAGCTGTTCATACCCCGGCTGCATAATATCTACAAATCTCTGGTAGCTCTCGCCCCATCTCTGTGCGCCGTATGCGCTTATGCCTATCCAGTCAATGTAATCATCGCCCGGGTAATAATTCTTAATGTTGTTCCAATCTTCCTGCGGCGCGCCAACTGAATTAACATGGAAGATCCATGTAACTTTATTTGCGCCTTCATCCCTGAACATATCAATTATATACCTGTATGCGTCACGGTAAAGCTCGGGGCCGTCAGCCAGTGACTTATCGCCATAACCGGTTTTATTTCCGCCGCCGTTTAATACGCCGCTCCACGGGAACCAGTCACCGTTTGGCTCACCTGCAAACCCGATCAAAACGGGAATTTCAGTTGCCTTAAGATCAAGAGCCCACTGCCGTAACTCCTTATCAAACTTGCCGTCAACAATTTTCTTTAATGAATATGTCTGGTCATTCTTGTCATATTTGCTCCATGGCAGCATACGGATAGATGGTATCGCGCCCGATTTCCAGATGTTCTTTACTGATTCAGCCGGAAATTTTATTCCGTTACACCAGTCACTCTGGAAATTAAGCCATACTATATCCCTGCCTGAGAGCTTTTCAAAATACGGTACTTCATTTTCGGAGACATTGTTTGATGAGGAGTATGTTGTCGAAAATGCCGTGTGGTATATACCCGTTTCAGGCGGAAGCAGCTTTACTGTCTTTGGTTCACATGATATATGAACTGTCATAATAAATAAAAATAAATATACGAACCTATTTCTCAAAATATATTGCGGCTTCCTTTTCTGTTTTTCTGATGAATTCTGTTTTTGCGTCAGTGTAGCCCATTTTATCTTCCCAGTCAATATCTGCAAGCTGTTTCTTTAACCGGTAATACTCATCCCTTACGTTATCATGCAGCCTTAAATAATCACGGAACAATAAATGGCGTTTCCAGAATTCGCTGGTTATTTCTACTGTATGTATGTGATGAAGGCTTTTGCCCTCCTGCCATTTGACAAAGTATCTTCTCTCAGGCATAATATCTTCATATTTAAACACATATTCATATCCAAGCTGTTCCATGTTCGGGATAATTTCTTCGGCATCCTTAAGCTTATTTACACCCAGCAAAACGTCAATTATTGGCTTTGCACTCAATCCCGGAACCGAAGTGCTTCCAATATGCTCAATTTTGGCTATTTTTTCGCCAAATGAACTGTAAAACTGATTCTTAATTTCCTCATACATTACAGGCCACAAAGTACTGTATTGTACTAATTCGATCTTCATAGAAAATTATTATCCGTCTTGTTGGGGTTATGTGTAAATTACATAAAGAAAATGAGTATAAAAACCCATTTCCGCTATAAAACT
>JAPUEV010000153.1:1689-2831 GCA_027492415.1 Ignavibacteria bacterium | reverse complement strand
CCATATATTTTTTTTAGCCGTGCAATTTAATCTATATTTTTTTGTCAATTTTAAAACGTAAACAGGTAATTTAATAGGATATCAGGCATAGAGAGCTATGACATTTCGCTCTATATAGAGAAAAATTTTTGCACTATGATCCGGGTATAATCTGTAATAATAAAAAAAGCCCGGGAGATGCTGTAGATGCACATTCCGGTTTTAATTCTTTATCTTCCCCTCCAGCCAGATCAGAATATTAAAAGCGTCAAATGCGGATGATTCAAACGGGTCAGCTTCAATTTCAGAAAGCTCCCGATGCATAAAAACAAACATTTCATTTATTTCGCTTTCAGTTCTTACTCTGAAAGACCTTCGGACATACTCCAGGATGATCCTTTCATATTTATAAACCTTGTTCCGTTTTGTTAAAAAATAATATGCTCTTCTAAGTGCATGCTCTATTGTATCCGGGTTACCTGATTCATATGCAACTATTATATTCATTATCCTTGCATAACACTGGTAGTCCTGGGAAACATCAATATTGGGCAGCTGTATCAGCCTGTTCAGCCATATTGCAGCATCCGGATAAGCCTTCTTTGAAAAACAAAACCTCGCAATTACAAAATACCAGACAATTCTCTGCTGAAAGCTCAATTCCTTTTCATACTTTCTGAAATTCAGATCTGCATCCTGCTGCATTTTATCTCCGCGTTCAGGGTGATAGTTATCAGCGCTTGCTGAAAATACCGATAAACCCAGCATATACGAGGCTTCAAGCCGGTCCCGCTCAGTTGCATCCGGAAAGTATGATTGAAAATTTGCCAGCTTGCTGTAAGCTGATTCATATGTTTCCATATTATTGCTCCTGACAGAAGATGTTAAAATGGAATATTGCGAGATACTGTAAGAATGCAGGCTGCCCCTGTTTTCATGAACATCTTTTTCAACTTCATCAGCATATTTTTTTGCATAATAAAGTGATCTCTCATGATCTCCTTCCCATTCTTTTAATATCACATTCAGATTATAAAATCTTTTAAGGCTTGTGCTGCTTAACATTTTGCTTTCATCAGTAAACAGCGGGTTGTTAAAAACTTCGTTCCTTGCTTTCATATCCTGTTCATCTCTGGTTTTTGAAGTAGGGTATTTTTGCAATA
>JAPUEV010000153.1:0-1679 GCA_027492415.1 Ignavibacteria bacterium | reverse complement strand
TCCTGTTGCCAAGATCATTAACATCAGTCAGATTTTTCAGCTTTGCCAGGTTTTCATTCTGCTCTTTATGAACTCTTTCAACTACTTCACTGAATCCATCAGCATTAAGCAGATATCTCGCAAGGGTCCTTTCCCTGTTGAGAATATTATTTATTTCCATGAACAGTTCATTATTTACTGCTATTTTTTTAGCTTTCTTTAGAATGCTTTCTGCTTGTTTTAACAGTGACATAGAGAACAGTATATCATACTGTTCAAGTAGGTTTTTTACTTTATTCTCGTGGCTGTTTTCCCTGCGGTATTCAGTTAAACTCTTTAACACAAGGTTGTAAAGATTGTTTTTTATAACTGCTAAGTGCCTGAGTGTTGCTTCATCCAGTCCTGTTTTAAGCTTATTTTCATCGTAAATATCGTTTTTTGCTGAAAATTCCGATATTTTCTCAAATAACCTCAGAATTGAACCATCTTTTCCTGCGGAATTCATCCTGTAATATCTCCTGAAAAAGGATTTTTCCTTCCTTGACATCACTTTAATAACATCAAATATTTCACTGGATACCGGCATTTCAGATTAATCCTGAAAGATTTTTATTGTTGATTGTAATCAAAAATTAAAGAAATTACAGCAAATATAACAATAATTCTGAATTAATCCGCTATATACATTATTTTGTTTGCCTTAATAAGGAAACATATCTTAGTATCGAATCAAAACATGACGCATCTCTGATTGAACATTATACAAAAAAGATTTTGTTCTCCCAATCTGAGACGACATGGGATGGACTGAAAAAGGTAAGCTCATCCGGAGAGCTTGCCCCAAGGTCCGGTTTAAAAAAATATTCTTAATTCTTCAGATGATTAATAGTTATCCGATGAATACGAAATAAAAAAAGTCTCAGAAAGGACAATAAAAATGAAATCATTAACTAAATTATGCGTTTTCTTAATCACCATTTCACTGTTTCACAATTACACTTACTCACAATGGGTACAGGTAACCTCAGGCACTTCCAGCTTTTTGACAAGCGTTCAGAGCATAACAGGAACAATCAATTATGCAGCAGGATTTGGAGGAACTGTACTAAAATCAACAAACAGCGGCGCAACATGGTCAGCTCTCACCAGTCCCTCAGCAAGCAATATTAATAAAATTTTCTTTCCGCCAACCGGAAGCGCATTAACAGGATGGGTTGCGGGTGTTGGGGTGTATAAATCAACCAACGGCGGCGTTAACTGGGTTCAGCAGTTAACATCAGGATCATTCAGCGATCTGGCATTTCTTGACTTAAACACAGGTTTTGCTGTAAGAACAACAATAGTAAGCAAAACTACTAATGGCGGCACAAATTTTACAAATATCAATTACACGTCCAACACATCTATAAGCGCGAACAAAATAATACATGTGACCGGGCAGACAGTTATGATACTTGGTGTGGATAATGCCAACGATACTACATTCGTATTTAAATCAACCAACCTGGGTGATACATGGACACAGATATTTAAGACCCCCGGAGTGTTTTTTGATATGAAATTTTTAAATGTAAATACCGGTATGATGTGCGGAAATAACGCTATTACAAAAAGAACCACAAATGGAGGTACATCGTGGACATCCATCAGTGTTCCTGCATCCTCTGATCTTCTTGGTATTCATTTTGCTTCATCCAGCA
>JAPUEV010000152.1 GCA_027492415.1 Ignavibacteria bacterium | reverse complement strand
GAGCTTCAGCTTATTGATTCAGTTAAAGCCGGTATTCATAATTTAAATTATTTTAAGATCATAAACACCAGGCAGCTTAACAAAAACGAAGAGCCTGTGCTTTCTCATATACACAGAGATTACCTGGCATGGCTTTTAAAGAAGGGTTATAAAGTCAACTATATGTTACGATAACCGGATTTTATTTTCCTGCCACGCTTAGTAAGCAAATTGGCGAGGCTTCCGTTTGTATGCTTTTTTTATTCACTGAAATATTATCTTGCTTTATCCATCCATAAATCATTTTATTAGAAGAGGCAGAAAAAATGAGAGCAGCGAAACTTTCACATTTTATTTTAATTGTATTTTGTTTTGGCATTTTAACAACCGGTGTAATGGCGCAGGGTAAAAAACCCGCACCAATAAACAATGAAACAGTAAACATGCTTCTTGGTAAATGGGAAGCAGAGCCTTATGAGATATTCGGCTCAAAACGCAGCGAAACACTAAACTATTACCTTGATATCAACGGCCAGTTCCTTTTCATAGATGTGAACGGTAAGGACGAAACAGGCTTCACTTACCAGGCGCTTGTGATTATGAAGATCAACCCCGACGGTACAATGACAGGCTGGTCATTTGATGACTGGGGGAAACCCGGCACGTATTCCGGCACAACTACAGGGAATAAAATGTCAGTCACCGGCTCAAAAGAAATGGGAACAGATTCCCGTGAAATTGAAATTAACGGCAATAAAATGACAACGAAGTTCACATTTTCATATAAAGATAAAGACGGCAAAGATGTCACTGCCAGCCAGACTGTGGCTTATAATAAGAAGTAAAATTTTAATAATATAATATTTCTAAAGGCATCCGTTTGGATGCCTTTTAATTTTATTAAATAATCTCAGAACTCTTAGTACCTTAGTGGTGAAATTGCTTTAACCCCGCATCTCTCATAAATTATCCGTATATTTGTAGTAATAAATCGTGCTGCGTGTGCAGCAAACCGTGAGATATTCCTCAGTTAAACTACTATTTATCAGTCGTAATATTTGCGAAACAATTCAGATTCCCCAAAAAACGAGCGGGATCAAACTAATTATTTAAAATTGGAAACATTAAAATTCGAAGATTTAAACCTCTCCAAAGAGGTCACCAAAGCCGTAGCTGATCTGGGCTTTGAAGAAGCTACGCCTATTCAGTCACAGGCTATACCGTTCCTGCTCGAAGGCAGGGATCTAATAGGACAGGCGCAGACCGGAACAGGCAAAACCGCCGCTTTCGGCATACCGGTAATTGAAAAAATGGACGCGGCATCAAAACATACACAGGCAATAGTATTATGCCCCACGCGTGAGCTTGCCATTCAGGTAGCAGAAGGTTTCAGCGACCTGTTGAAATACAAAAAAGGAATTAAAGTTCTCCCGGTTTACGGGGGACAATCAATTGAACGCCAGCTTATGACATTACGCAAAGGTGTGCAGATAATCATTGCAACACCGGGCAGGCTGATGGATCATTTGGAACGCAAAACAATAAAATTTGATAACGTACATACAGTAGTGCTTGATGAAGCTGATGAAATGCTCAATATGGGTTTCCGTGATGATATTGAATCAATTTTAAAACAGGTGCCAAAAGAAAGACAGACAATATTCTTTTCAGCTACAATGCCGAAGGCAATACTTGACCTTTCAAAGAAATACCTGAATAATCCTGAGCATGTAAAGGTTGTTCATAAAGAGCTTACTGTGCCGAACATTCAGCAGTTCTACTATGAAATAAAGCCTAACATGAAGCTGGAAGTTTTAACCAGGCTGATCGATGTTAACAACCCGACGCTCTCGCTTGTGTTCTGTAATACAAAGCGTACAGTTGATGGTCTGGTTGCGCATTTAAAAGCCAGGGGATACTCCGGCGAAGCGCTGCATGGCGACTTAAAGCAGAGCCAGCGCGACAGGGTAATGGACAAATTCCGCTCCGGCAAGCTTGACCTGCTTGTTGCGACAGATGTTGCAGCCCGCGGAATTGACGTTGATGATATTGACGCTGTATTTAACTATGATATGCCCCAGGATGAAGAGTATTACGTTCACAGGATTGGCAGAACTGCACGCGCCGGAAGGAACGGACAGTCACATACATTTGTGGTAGGAAAGGAATTCCATAAAATAAAAGATATTGAAAGATACACAAAAACTAAGATAATAAGAAAAGACGCTCCAAGCTCTGAAGATGTAGCAACCCTGCGTACTTCAAGCTTCATCGATGAAATTAAAAAAGCTATCGGTGACGGCTCTGATCTTAAAAAATATGATACATATATCGATAAGCTTGTAGCTGAAGATTTTACATCATACGAAATTGCCGGCGCATTGATAAAAATGCTTATAAAGAGCACTGAAGTTGAAAAAAATGATCTGCCAGCTATAAAAGAATATGACAGCTCATCAGACGGAAGAAGAGACAGAAAAGGCGGGGACAGGAAAAGAGGCAGAGATAGAGACAGGGGCGGCGATAGGGGAGACAGGCGCGAAAGATCATATGGAAGCGAAAAATCATACGGCAGTGAAAAGTCATATGGCGGCGAGAAATCTTACAGCGGTGATAGATCCTACGGCAAAGAAAAATCATACGGTAAGGATAGAGACAGGTCATACGGTAAGGATAAATCATTCAGTAAGGATAGAAAAAGTGAATACAAAAAATCACCTGACGGCAAAATGGTAAGGCTGTTTGTTAATGTGGGCAAGAAATCTAATGTTAAAACAGGTGATATCGTTGGCGCATTTGCAGGCGAAGCCGGAATATCAGGAAGCTCGATTGGGCAGATAGATATGTACGATAAATTCTCATTT
>JAPUEV010000151.1 GCA_027492415.1 Ignavibacteria bacterium | reverse complement strand
TTCAGAGCGGTGCGCTTTATGATTCAATGTCAGTCAGGCAAAACCTGGAATTCCCATTAATAAGAAATACCGATCTAACACATGATGAGATAAACAAAAAAGTGGAAGAAGTTTTAAACGATGTCGGACTTTCAGAGGCTATTGATAAAATGCCTTCAGAACTCTCAGGAGGTATGAGAAAAAGGATTGGCGTTGCCAGGACTATTATTATGAATCCTGAAGTTATGCTTTGGGATGAACCTACAACGGGACTTGACCCTGAAACTACAAGGGATATCAGCCATTTGATAGTAAGAATGCAGCGTAAATATAAAGTAACTTCCATTGTAGTAACGCATGATATGATATGCGCTAAAATTGTAGCCAATAAAATTGTGGTTTTAAATAAGGGCACTTATACTGAATCAGGTACCTATGACGAGCTGGAACAGTCTCAGGATGATTTTGTAAGAACATTTTTTGAAGAAATAAAAGAAGATAATACCGTTAAATTAACAAATTATTCGGATGCTTCTAAAGAGCAGAATTCAAAAGTTTTGGATACTAAAGATACTGATACTAAAGATACTGATACTAAAGATCTGAATTCCAAAGAGCAGAATTCTAAAGATCCTGATACAAAAGATCCTGACACTAAAGATCCTGATTTAAAACCGGATCAAGATACAACTAAAGAATAGATAAATAAAATATAAAATATAATATTATGGAAACTAATAATGGAAAAAAAATAAAAGTTGGCTTATTTATTGTAGCCGGATTTGTGTTATTTGTAGTGGCAATATTTATCCTTGGAGGAAAAGATAATCTTTTTACCCCTACATTTAAGCTCAAATCAGAATTTGAATCCGTCAGTGGGTTAAAAACAGGAGGTTCTGTCCGGTTAAACGGTATTGTTGTGGGCTCAGTTGACGGAATTGATATCGAAACTTCTAACAAGGTAATGGTTACTATGACACTTGAAGAAAGTATCCGGAAGTTCATAAAAAAGGATTCAAAGGTGACTATAGGCAGCGATGGACTTGTGGGAAACAAAGTTATTGATATATCCCCGGGAACACCAGGTGCACCTGAAGTGCAGAATGGTGAATATCTGGGATCAATTAAGCCCGTTGAAGTAGCCGATATTATGAACAGCCTAAAGGAATCAAGTGATAATGCATCGGATATTACAAAAGATCTCTCAGATATTACATCAAAAGTAAATAACGGCCAGGGTACGCTTGGCCAGCTTGTAAATAACGATACACTTTACAGAAGCGCTGACCTGACCCTTCAATCGTTTCAGACATCTTCAGGACAGCTGAATGAAATTTTCGCTAAGATTGACAGAATGGTAAATAATGTATCGGGTAATGTAGAAAATACTTCTGTGCAGCTGGATAGGATATCAACTGATATTTCTGAAATAGTGAGAAAAATGAACTCAAGTGAAAGTGTTATAGGTACACTGTTAACAGATACAACGTTTGCCAATAATATTAAAGCTATAATGGAAAATGCCAACCATACAACAAAAAATCTTGAAGACGGCTCATTCAGCTTTACCCAGAACATGGAAGCATTAAAGCATAACTTCCTATTTAAGGGATATTTTGAGGATATTGGCTACTGGAACCAGCCTGACTGGGAAAAGAATATAGATAAAAAAGCGCTTGAGCTAAGATTAAAAGAGCAGGAGCTGCTGAAGAAGGAAAAAGAGCTGAAGGATCTTGAACAAAGATTAAAACTTGAACAGAATAAATAAATGAGAAGCTGCAGATTATCGGTATATTTCCTGTTTGTTCTTGTCCTCGCAATTGGCTGTAAAAAAGATGAAGATGCAGTTCTGCCTCCTGAAAACACTGAACCGGTGAGCGGTATTACTTTAACAGAGCCCGGAAATAATGTTACCATAAATATCTTTACTCCGCTGCTTAAATGGGAACAGTTTGAAAACCTTAATATTTACAATGTACAGCTTTCAATGGATGCTAATTTTATGACACCTTTATTTATTGATACGGTTTTAAGCAATACAGCATTAAGCTTTCCGCCCGGAAAGCTTACAACAAATATAAATTATTACTGGCGTGTGAGGGCTGAAACTGGGAGCGGAAATTATACCTCCTGGTCACAGGTTTTTCATTTCAGGGTAATCCTCGATCCCCCGCCTCCTCCTGTACTGCTTGAGCCTCTGAATAATTCAGTTGACCAGCCATTTCTTCCTGTTTTCAGGTGGTCACAGGTACCAACAGCAGATTTTTACAGGCTCCAGGTTTCAGTTAATCAGAATTTTTCACCGGTATTAATAGATACAAATAATATCACACAAACATATCTTGAGTGCCCATATTTATATTTAATTACAGGTACCTCTTATTACTGGCGGGTTAACGGCGCAAATTCAAATGGTGTAAGTGTTGGCGGCTGGTCACCTGTATTCACATTCAGAACTGCTGAAGGGACTATACCTGGCACAATTAACGGAACGGTAAGATTTGTTGATAATAATTTCATTGCGCCGCCGGGTTATTATGTTATCGCGGCATTTAAAACCACAAGGTGGCCTCCCAATTTACAGGCTCCCGATGCCAGTACCCAGCTAAACATTCAGTATGTAAATAACCAATACACCGCAGATTACAGCTTAAGGAACCTTCCCAACGGTGATTACAATCTTACAGTGTTTTCCACAAAACGCTCTATTAATATAGATTTTGTGTATAAATCGGTTTACGGATGTGATACTTCGAGGGTAATATATAACAGCTGTCCGCTGGTCAGCCCGGGGACTGTTACAATCATAAACGGTAAAGGCGTTATAAATGTCAATATGCTTTCATGGTCTGATACAACAAAATCCATTTTTTAG
>JAPUEV010000150.1 GCA_027492415.1 Ignavibacteria bacterium | reverse complement strand
ATTTTCACCTTGCTCGAGTCACCCTTATCCATAACAACTATCTTATTCCTCAGAGTTTCGTTTTCAGTTAAGAACTTAAAGCGGTGAACAACATCACCTTCAAGGAACATTGTATCGCCTGAATCAACAACACGCACTTTCTGAAGCATCTGCCTTACGATAACTTCGATGTGCTTATCATTGATCTTCACACCCTGCATCCTGTAAACTTCCTGTATCTCGTTCACAAGGTATGCCTGTACATCAGCAACACCCTTAATCCTTAAGATATCATGCGGATCAACTGAACCGCTTGAGAGCGCTTCGCCGGCTTTAACATAATCTGCGTCTCTGACTAGAATATGTTTACCAACCGGGATCATATATTTCTTTTCTACAGAAAGATCTGCAGTTTTTACCTTTACTTCGCGTGAACCTCTCTTTAATGAACCGATCTCAACGAAACCGTCAATTTCAGTCACTACAGAAGGAGAGTTAGGGCTTCTTGCTTCGAATAACTCAGTTACTCTCGGCAGACCGCCTGTGATATCCCTTGTTTTACCGGTATCTCTTGGTATTTTAACAAGTATCTGTCCTGCATAAATAGGCTCACCATCATTAACAAGCAAATGCGCCTGCGCGGGGATGATGTACTGGCTAAGCAGGTCACCCTTGGAGTCAGTTATCTGTATCGTCGGGCTAAGTGTCTTATCCTTTGATTCAGTAACGACTTTCTGGATATGCCCTGTTGTTTCATCCGGAGCTTCAGCGTAACTTACGTTTTCCTTCAGATCTGCATATCTTGTCGTTCCGTTATGCTCAGCAACAATCACTGAGTTGTACGGATCCCATTCATAAAGCACTGTGTTCTTTTCAACCATTTCGTTTTCTTTTACCATCAAATGAGCTCCGTAAGGAACGTCATATTTTGATACAAGGCGGTTATTTTCATCAAGAATCTGGATAATACCGTTACGGCTGTGAGTTACATAGTATTCACCCTCAGTTGATGCCGGGTTCATATACTGAATTGATTTAATGCTGTCGAATTTAACTTTACCTGCAAATTTTGTAGGTATCCTTGATTGTGTCACGATCCTGCTTGCTGTACCACCAATATGGAATGTACGCAGTGTAAGCTGTGTACCAGGCTCACCGATAGACTGTGCAGCTACAACACCTACTGCTTCGCCAACATCTACAAGCTTGCCTGTTGTCAGGTTCCTGCCGTAGCATTTAGCGCAGATACCTTTGCGTGATTCACACATAAGCACTGAGCGTATTTCCACTGACTGGATTGATGTACCTGCTATCTGCTGGGCAAGATCTTCATCAATAATATCTCCGGCTTTGATAATTACCTTCCTGGTTAAAGGATCTGTAATTGTCTGCAGCGCAGCGCGTCCTAATATTCTTTCTGCAAGCGGTTCCTTGATATCTTCACCGTCTTTTAAAGCTTCAACGGTCAAGCCTCTGATAGTTCCGCAATCCATTTCTGATATAATTACATCCTGTGATACGTCAACAAGCTTACGTGTTAAGTAACCTGCATCAGCGGTTTTTAACGCTGTATCAGCAAGACCCTTACGTGCACCGTGTGTTGATATAAAGTATTCAAGAATTGAAAGTCCTTCTTTGAAGTTCGCGATAATAGGATTTTCAATAATTTCACCGGCCTGGCCTGTCATGCTCTTCTGAGGCTTAGCCATAAGACCCCTCATACCTGCAAGCTGGCTTACCTGGTCCTGGGAACCACGCGCGCCGGAATCGATCATCATATGCAGCGAGTTGAACCCGTCCCTTGATGTCCTGAGTGTTGTCATAAGATCACTCTTTACATCATTGGTTGCATGTGTCCATATATCGATAACTTTATTGTATCTTTCACCCTCGGTGATAAGACCCCTCATCCTTGACTTTTCAATTGCATCTACTTTTTTCTGTGCTGCTTCAATTATCTTATCTTTACTTCCCGGTACGTTGATATCATCAAGATTTACCGAGAGTCCGCCTTTCATAGCATAACGGAATCCTATTTCCTTAAGTGCATCAAGGAATTCAACTGTCTTCTTGTTTCCAACGCTTTTGAATACCTTTGCGATATTCTTAATAATACCTTTCTTGGTCAAAAGCTCATTAATATAAGCTGCGCCTTCAGGTACTATCTGGTTGAAAATAACACGGCCAACAGTTGTTTCAATTATTTCGCCTTTATTTCTTACTTTTATCTTGGCATGTAAACCAACCCTGTTGTTATTTAAAGCAACAACAACTTCTTCGGGGCTTGAAAATATTTTATCTTCGCCAAGATCACCTTTTCTGTACTTGGTAAGGTAGTAACAGCCTAAAACTATTTCCTGGTTAGGAACAGTAATAGGATCACCGTTCTGGGGTGACATCAGGTTATGGCTTGAAAGCATAAGTATCCTTACTTCAAGCTGTGCTTCCGGTGAAAGCGGCACGTGAACTGCCATCTGGTCACCGTCAAAATCCGCGTTGAATGCAGTACAAACAAGCGGGTGCAGCCTGATAGCTTTACCTTCAACCAGTAACGGCTGGAAAGCCTGGATACTTAACCTGTGCAGGGTAGGGGCACGGTTAAGCATTATTGGATGTCCTTCAATTACATTTTCGAGAACTTCCCAAACTTCGGGGGTTCTTCTTTCAATAAGCTTCTTGGCGCTTTTTACTGTTTTAACTAAGTCTCTGTCAATAAGCCTTCTGATAACGAATGGCTTGAACAGCTCAAGAGCCATATCTTTAGGCAATCCGCACTCATGAAGCTTTAATTCAGGACCAACAACAATAACAGCACGGCCTGAATAATCAACACGTTTACCAAGCAGGTTCTGCCTGAAACGGCCCTGTTTACCTTTTAAGATATCTGAGAGTGATTTCAGCGGCCTG
>JAPUEV010000149.1 GCA_027492415.1 Ignavibacteria bacterium | reverse complement strand
TGTATCTGCACTTACGTATATGAATATTAAAGACCAGACCAATGACCATGAATTTATTACACAGACCTTTCAGAAAATTTCTTTAATGGATAATATCAGCACAGCAATCAATGATGCTGAAACATCCAAACGCGGATATTTCCTTTCAGGAGATAAGGAATTTATTGATAATATACAGCAGAACAATTTAACCGCTGATTCATTATTAAAGCAGCTCAGAAAGAACTCACTTGATAACGCAAACCAGCTTGCAAATGCAGAAGCGCTTGCGCCGATGGTTAAGGAAAGATTCGCCCTTTTTATGGAGGGTATTGAGATACAGGATAAAAAAGGCACTAACTTAAAATTCCACAAGAATATTTTTGATAAAGGGAAAATAGTAAATAGTGATATCAGGAACCTCATAAACAAAATGAAGCGTGAAGAGCTTAGGAACCTTGATAAGAATAAGGATAACCTGGAAACGGGCTTCACTTTCACTTACATAACATTTATTTCAGGGATCGGGGCAAGCATACTTATTTTCCTGATAGTGTTTATTACATTAAACAAAAGAGCAAGCTATTCCTTTGCGCTTGAAAACCAGGAAATAACCCGTGAAGAGCTTGAGCAGATAATTAAGGAACGTACACAGGAAATTTCACAGATAAACCAGAAGCTCTACAAAAAAGTTGATGAGCTTGTAAAAATGGAAACTGACCTGAAGAAATCCGAGGAGCTTTACAGGAAGCTTTTTGAGCAGGCGCATGATGCAATAGTTATATTTTCACCTGAAGATGAGAAGGTAATTGATGTTAACCGCAGGGCTTGCGACCTCTATGGCTTTAAAAGAGAAGAGTTCATCGGTTTAAAGCTGAGTGCAATTTCCAAAAACTCAATACAGGGCAGAGAGAACATTAACCTCACCCTTGAAAAAGGATATTACCATAACTTCCAGAGCGTTCAGTACAAAAAAGATATGACTGAAATGCTGATGGAAATAAATGCCTCTGTGTTTATGTATAACGATAAAAAAGTTATCCTTTCAATAAACAGGGATATAACAGACAGGATACTTAAGGTTCCCCTGAAATAAGATACATTAAAATTCACCTGATTACTTACATTTTTAGTTACCCTGCTAATACTTATATTTGCTGAAATAAGTAATTAATTTAATATTACCACAGGAGTTATACAATGAAGCTTAACCCAATGTCAGGAATGCTTAAGCAGGTCCAGAAGATGCAGGAAAAGATGCAGGAAGTTCAGAACGAGCTTGAAAATAAATTCGTTACTGAAGAATCAGGCGGCGGAATGGTTAAAGTAACCGCCAACGGCAAGCTGCAGGTTACCAAGATTCTGATCGAAAAGGAAGTGATAACACCTGATGACCCTGAAATGCTTGAAGATCTTATTGTAGCGGCTGTTAATAAAACAATAGACTCCGCCCAGAAAATGGCACAGGATGAAATGCAGAAAGCAACATCAGGATTAATGCCCAATATTCCGGGCCTGAATTTACCGGGAATGTAATTTACTATAAACCAATTTATGCAGACATCCGAAACGTTAGATAAAGTAGCCGAAGAGCTTGCAAAACTGCCGAGCATTGGCAGAAAGACAGCGCAGCGTATTGCTATGTTCCTTGCGAAATCACCCGCCGATGAAGTACAAACACTCTCAGACTCATTATTACAGCTTAAGGAAAAAATAAGGCTGTGCAGCGTTTGCTGCAATATCACAGAAATGGATCCATGCTCGATATGCTCATCTGATAAACGCAGCAAAACATCATTATGCATTGTTGAAGAGCCGGGCGATGTATTTGCAATTGAAAAGACCAATGAGTTCAAAGGCAAATATCATGTACTGCACGGCATAATCTCCCCTCTCGATGGAATTGGACCTGAAGATATTAAAGTAAAAGAGCTTTTAATGAGGCTTGGTACAGATGTTGAAGAAGTTATCCTTGCATTAAACCCAAGTGTTGAAGGCGAGTACACCATCACATATTTAAGCAGGCTGATAAAGCCGCTGAACATAAAAATTTCAAGGATAGCCCGCGGAATACCGGTTGGCACTGACCTGGAGTTTGCCGATGAAATTACGATTGCCAAAGCTATCGAAGGCAGGATTACCTTATAATATGGGGGAGAGCTGGTATAAAAAATGGTTCAGTACAAGCGATTACCTGGAGCTGTATAAGCACAGGAACAGTAAAGATGCAGCACTGGTAGCGGGACTTATTACCAAAACATTAAAGTTACCTAAAGGCGCAAAAGTACTCGATCTTGCATGCGGTAACGGAAGACACAGCCTGTATTTTGCTAAAAAAGGATTTAATGTGCTCGGTATCGATCTCTCGCAATACCTGATAGGCGAAGCAAAGAAAAAGCTGAGCGGTGATTACAGTAAATACCGGAAGAATCTTCACTTCGAAATTCGTGATATGCGTGATATATCACATAAAAATGAGTTTGATCTTGTTGTGAACCTCTTCAGCAGCTTTGGTTATTTTGAAAAAGACAGTGAAAATTTTAAGGTTATAAAAAGCATATCATCAAGCCTTAAAAAAGACGGCTATTTTTTCTTTGATTTCTTAAATGCGGAATATCTCAAAAATAATATCAAGCCCTTTGATATCAGCTTAAGAAACCATAAAGTACTGATACAGGTTAGAGAGATAAGAGGAAATGCCGTTTATAAAACAATTAACATCGTTAAAAATAACCCGAAAGGCGCATCTCCTGATATCGCAAGCTTCCACGAAATGATAAAGCTGTATTCCCTTTCAGATTTCAGAACGATATTCACTAAATACAGTTTAAAAATATTAAGCACATTTGGTGATTATACAGGCAGCAGGTTTAATTCAAAAACATCTCAAAGGCTTATAATACTGGCACCAA
>JAPUEV010000148.1 GCA_027492415.1 Ignavibacteria bacterium | reverse complement strand
CTTTTGTTAAGCTTAAAGTTGAATGGAAGCGGAATTCTGCAATAGAGCTGATTGGCAGCTATGACTATTACAGGTATGGTGACGGCAGCCCGGGCAGCGATAACGGCAATGTATTCCTGAATGCAAGCTGGAATTTTTGAGTTTATAAGATATACCCCGTATTGTAAAGCGGGAGCTGTAAAAATAAAATTAGTAATCATTTTCCCCAAATGCCGTTTCAGTCCTGCGGCTTTATATAGGGGGGACTTAAAGACAAATCATATTGACAAAACATTTTCTTGAAATTAGCTCTGATAAAAAGAACATTAAGGTTGTAGAAGACCTGATGCTTGAGACCAATAAGCTCTTTGGGCTGCCTGAAGATGAATATAACAGGCTGATGATAGCTGTCACAGAAGTTGTTATGAATGCAATTGTACACGGCAACAAAGGGAACGTATATAAAAAAGTTAAGATATATATAGAGCATGATGATAAGAGTATAAAGATAGTAGTGATGGATGAAGGCGACGGGTTTGATATACAGCGGCTTCCTGATCCTACTGATGTGGAAAATATTCTGGATATACATGGCAGAGGAGTCTTTATAGCCCGCGCAATGGTGGATGAGTTCTTTTACCAGCACCATGAAGGCTCAGGTTCGGAATTCATGATGATCATGAGAAAAAAATAAACTTTATCTTATGTCTAAATTCAGAAATGTACTTGTTGTAAGCTTAATATTCGCATTTCTGCAATTAGCATGCGGTAATAAAGATATAAAAGAAAAAACCGAATCCCTTAAGGATAAAGCTATTCCAATCAGATCAATCGACCCTAAAGATGAAGATTTTTCTGACCTCCAGTTCCTGAAAAAGATAATTGATAGAGATTCAGTCAGAATAATTATGCTTGGTGAACAGACCCATGGAGATGGTTCTACATTCCTGGCTAAATCCAGATTGATAAAATATTTACATAAGGAAGCCGGGTTTGATGTACTGGCCTGGGAAAGTGGTATGTTTGACTGTAATCATTTGTGGGATGAGATCAAAAAGAACGGAAGATATGCCGAGTCAATAAATAAAGCCGTGTTCCCCATGTGGGTTAATTCCCATGAATGTAACGAGCTTGTAAATTACCTGCAAAGTACATTAAATACTTCCAGCCCGCTGGAGCTATCAGGCTTCGATTCACAATTAACGGGATATGAAAGCTGTCAGTTATTAATTGATGGACTTTATAAAAATAACCTGGATTTTCTGACTCAAGCTGAAAAGAATTTATTTGTTAAGATTGTGTGCCTGGATGAAGAAATAAAGTCAGGCAAAGACAGAACCTATAATAATATTTTGCTCGATAAAGTGGTCTTTAACCTTGATAGCCTTGCAAAGAGAGACAGTAAATTTGAATTCTGGAAGCTTGTAATTGAAGGAGTTAAGCTGAATTATAACGGATATCTTGCAATGAAATATTCTCAAGGTGTTGACTATAATGACAGTGAGCTTATCAACGCAAGGGATAAGCAGATGGCAAAAAATCTATTATGGCTTGCTGAAAATAAATTTAAGGGCAGAAAAATAATTGTATGGGCAGCAAGCTTTCATAACAGCAGAAGGCTAAATGAGCTTTTATCTAAAAGTGATGACTCTTCATACATAAATAACCTTTATAAAAAAACTGTAACAATGGGTGATGTAGTTTATAATGAACTGGGTAAAAAAATGTACTCGGTGGTTTTTACAAGCTACAAAGGCGGTTACAGGTCAATTAATAACAGCGATTACACTGACCTGGAAAAGTCAACAGCCGGCAGCCTTGAATATATTTTGAATAAAACAGGATATGATAATTCATTTATTGATCTCAGAGATCCCGGTATCCCCGGGTGGCTTAAACAGAGCTTCACTATACGCCCGTTAGGCTACAGGGAAATGGAAGGTAATTGGAGTAATAACACTGATGGTATATTTTTTATTAATGAAATGAAACCAAGCACTTTTGGAAATGAGTATTAATGCTTAACAGACTGAATGACATAAAGCTTTTACCGATGGTAAGCTGGTTTAACCTGAAACAAATAACCGGTACTGCATATAAATCCATAGTATCTTCGCTTATCGGTTCGCAGTCAGACCGCAGGCTGATGCTTGCGCTTGCAGCCAGCGAAAATGAATTTTACAATTACACACGCAGGCACAAAATAATAAAAGGTAAAATTGTGCCGGATGAAGATTCCAAAAGAAAAGAGATTTGGCTTGATTTCATTGCAGATACCGGGGATGGTTGGGATTCAAGCTATTCAGTAGCCTATTATGCATCTAAGCCTGATTTGAAACTTTCTGACGGCAAAAGTTCATACGATACAAAACGGGGTAATGTGCTTGTTTTTGGCGGAGATGAAGTATATCCTACTCCTTCAAAAGTTGCTTACAGGGAGCGTCTTATAAACCCGTTTGAACAGGCATTTGGCGATGATAAGCCTGCCGATAGCCCGCATGTGTTCGCAATACCCGGTAACCATGACTGGTATGACGGTCTTGAGGCTTTTACCAGGCTGTTCTGCTCTGATCTTGGTTCACGCAGGTTTGCCGGCTGGTTCTCCAGGCAAAAGCGCAGCTACTTTGCACTAAAGCTTCCGAATAACTGGTGGCTCCTTGCTTCCGACGGACAGCTGCATTCAAATATCGATACAGCTCAGCTTGATTACTTCCGCAATATTGCAGAAGGTCACATGAGCGAAGGCGATAAGGTAATTTTATGTATCTCTGAGCCGGTCTGGATCTACGCGCATAAGTACAAAAAGTTCGGTGCGCCATATGATGAGAGCGATCTTATTTTTCTGCAGGAAGAGATATTAAAGCCAAAAGGCGCAGAAGTAAAAGTATTTTTATCAGGTGACCTGCACCACTA
>JAPUEV010000147.1:1729-2895 GCA_027492415.1 Ignavibacteria bacterium | reverse complement strand
TGGTTGAATGGCAGATAAGAAGCAAGGTTGAATTTCTTGTGCCATGCGGCTCAACAGGTGAATCAGCCACCATGACACGTGAAGAACGCCGCAGGGTTATCGAAATTGTTGTTGACCAGACTGCAGGCAGAGTGCCGGTCATTGCAGGTACAGGTACAAACTCAACACTTGATTCACTTGACCTCACTCATGATGCCAAGGAAGTTGGCGCTGATGCTGTGCTGCTTGTGGGTCCGTATTATAACAAACCAACCCAGGAAGGCTTTTACCAGCATTTTAAAAGAATAGTTGAAGAGTGTGACGTAAAGGCTGTTTTATATAATGTACCGGGTCGGACAGCTTCAAACATGCTGCCTGAAACAACACTAAGAATTGCTGAAGATGTCGAAAATGTTATAGCTATTAAGGAAGCTTCGAATAACCTTGAGCAGATAATGCAGATTATTAAATACAGGCCAAAAGATTTTGCAGTTCTCTCCGGTGAAGATTCATTAACACTTCCAATTATTACTTCAGGCGGTGATGGAGTGATAAGTGTAATATCAAACGAAGTGCCTAATGAATATAGCGATATGACCCGTGCCGCTTTAAAAGGTGATCTTAAAAAAGCAAAAGAGCTGCATTATAAATTATTTGAGCTTATGAAGGCAAATTTCTATGAATCAAATCCAATACCTGTTAAAACCGCGCTCCATATGATGGGAATGATAGAAGAAAGTCTCAGGCTTCCGCTTACAAAAATATCGAAGGCTAACCGGGAAAAGTTAAAGAAAGTATTAAAAGATCTTAAGCTGATATAGTATGAATGAATAATGTCAATTCGTAAATTTGATAAAGTTTAATTTAAAAATAAAGACGTCTCACCGGGACGTCTTTTTAATTGTTAAATTCTTTTTTGCCTTTTTACTTTTGCCTTTTTACTTGAGTAATATCATCCGTTTTGATTCACTAAACTCCCCGCTTGATAATTTATAGAAATAAATCCCGCTTGGCAGGTTTGATGCATCAAAATCAGCTTCATATGTTCCGGGTGCTAATTCGCTGTTTACAAGTTCGATTACTTCTTTGCCCAGTACATCAAAAATTACTAAATTAATTTTTGCTTTTTCACTTTTGCCTTTTGATTTTACATCAAATTTTATCTTTGTTACCGGGTTAAACGGGTT
>JAPUEV010000147.1:0-1719 GCA_027492415.1 Ignavibacteria bacterium | reverse complement strand
CTAATTGTTTTACTAATTTACCTGTTACATCATAAATGGAAAGCTTCACAAGCTTCCCCCCTTCGGGGGGAGTGAGGGGGGTCTCAAATTTTATTTTTGTTACCGGGTTAAACGGGTTAGGATAATTCTGGTATAATGAAAATTCCTTTGGTATCTCGCTTCCTATCTGCTGAATCCCGAAAACATCCCAGTTCTCATAATAATATAAGCCGCCTTTAACGTTACCCAGCATCAGGTCTTTATCACCATCATTATTTAAGTCAACAATTACAGGCACGGAATTCTGGTATGCATTTATCCCCGCATAATTCGAAGTTACAAAAGTGAACACGGGAGTTGTTACGCTGCCTGTGTTCCTGTAAAATGCAATCTGTCCCAGCCTGTTTCCAATTAACAGGTCAATGTCACCGTCACCGTCAAGATCACCAAGGTTAGGCGTGGCATCATTCCCAACTGTGATTGAGGAATAATTATTTGTAATGAACTGAAAATTAAACGCGCTTGCTGTGCCATTGTTCCTGTAATATGTCAGCTTTCCGCCGGAATTGCCCGCAAGGATATCAAGATCGCCGTCATTATCAAGATCTGCAAGGCAGGGAGAGCTTGATTGTGAAAGGTTCATTGTATCCATTTGCGAAGCTGTGTAGGTAAATACAGGATTTGCAAGTGTTCCGGTATTCCTGTAATATCTTAATTTTGCTAGCGCGTAATATCCAAGCACCATATCTTTTTTACCGTCACCATCAAGATCACCCAGAGCCGGCGCATAATTGAAATTGTTAACATTCAGCGGCAGGCTGTCAGTTACAAGAGTGAATTCAGGTATAGTGGCAGAACCTGTGTTGCGGTAAAATCCAACTGACCTGTCACACCCTATGAACATATCTTTATCGCCGTCATTATCAATATCTGAAAATGCGGGAGAGCTGTATGAACCTATATCCGCGGATAAAATAAAATTATCTGTAATTTTTGTGAATGCCGGTGCATTAACCGGTCCGGTATTTCTATAATAAACTAAATTATTTATCGTTTTAGAGCCTATCAGCACACCGATAAAGAAATCATTTTTATTATCGCCGTCTATATCATAAACACCCGGCATATTAAAGCCGCCGCTGAAATAATAGTTCGGAGGCGGTGAGTTTGTATCTATCTGCGTCCACTGGAAATTTTGCGCGGTACCGGTGTTCTTTATATAATAAATGCTCAAGCCAAAAAGGTCACCCCAGAACAGATCCTTATCGTTATCTCCGTCAATATCACCAAATATAATTGAGCTTGCCCCGTGCCGCAATTCATCTGCGCCGCCTATTATCAGTATATTTGCGAACCGTGAAGTAATGAATTTAAAGTTAAAGTTTTGGGGAGTTCCTATATTCTGAAAATAAGTCAGCTCACCCGTTGAGCTGCCTGTAATAAAATCAAGGTCACCGTCACCATCAATATCAACTATAGTTGGTACGCTCGCTGATTCACTGTCCATATAATCGCCAACGTCGGTTTTTACGCCGTAAAACTGAAGCGAAAAATTAGGATTACCTATAGTGCCAATATTTTTGTAATATCTCACGCGCTGTGAATCACCGCCGCATAACATATCCTGGTCGCCGTCTCCGTCAAGATCGGCAAACTTGAACCAGTTTCTCACATTCAGGTTTTGGTACCGTGTAGTATTAAGCCTGAAAAGGGGAGCAGTTGAATTACCTTCGTTCCTGT
>JAPUEV010000146.1 GCA_027492415.1 Ignavibacteria bacterium | reverse complement strand
TTTACTTAGCGAAGGTGAATTTAACGGTTTTGGTTTCTGTTCCGCGAATGAAAGTTACCTCGGAATCTTCACCGGGTTTGAATTTGCTTAGCGCATCGGTATAGTCATAAATATTTTTTATATCATACTGCCCAAGCTTTGTTATAACATCACCTGCCTGCAAGCCTGCTTTTTCAGCAACACCGCCTGATTTAACGCCGGTAATTTCGAGGCCCTCTTTTGTGCTGGAGTAATCAGGAATAACGCCAAGCGTTACACGGAAACCCATATTGGTTTCCTTTTTTTCCTCAGCAACTTTGATAAAATCAATTTTACCGGGGTAAGAATCGATATAACTTGTTACGCCAACAACCATATTCAAGACTTTTGCTTCGCCATCAAAATTAACATAATTCCAGTCATCGCTTGGCTTATGGTAATCCTTATGCAGCCCTGTAAAAAAGAAGAGAACCGGAATATCCTTGCCGTAGAAGCTTGCATGATCGCTGGGTCCGTAGCCATCTTTGCTGTATGCAGCAGTAAAGTTATAAGTTTTATTGAGCGAATCAAGCAGCCCCTGCCATATTGAGGAAGTGCCTGTACCGCCGATTGAAAGCTTATTATCAGTCAGCCTGCCTATCATATCAAGATTTATCATTGATACGATGTTGTATTTCTTAATAAGATCGCTTTTTACAAAGTGCGCTGAGCCAATGAGTCCGGCTTCCTCTCCGCTGAATGTCATAAATATTATGCTGCGCTTCAGCTCTTTTTTCTTCGATGCATAGTACTGGGCAAGCTCCAGAACACCGGCAACACCGGATGCGTTATCATCTGCGCCGTTATGAATTTCAGCTTCATGTCCCTCATAAAGCGAACCGTACTTTAAGCCATCGCCTAAATGATCCATATGCGCGCCGATAACTATATACTCATTTTTGAGGACAGGATCTTTACCTTCAATTATACCTATTATATTATTTGTTTCGGCTTTAATTGGATTTAAGTCACAGATTATCTGAGACATCCCGCCTGTATATTCAAACGACATTGGTGTACGCAGGCTATCGATATTTTTCTGGACTTCAGAAATTGTCATTTTAGCGGAGCTTTTGAACATGTAATCAAAATAGTCGCGTTTAATATTCATAACCGGGATATCCATATTTTCACCGGGTCCGTACATACGAAGCTTAATCAGCTCATCCTCACCGCTCTCGGGTCCTTTTATTACAATAATACCGCTTGCGCCCTGCTCTTTAGCTGCAGCGCATTTAATGCGAAGCCTTTCATATTTGCTGAAGGGGTTATCGTGGGGAGTGTTGTAACCGGGAGAATACATGAACATAAGCGCGATTTTACCTTTAAGATCGATACCGGCATAATCGTTGTAATTAAGCTCAGGTGCATTGATACCATAGCCTACAAAAACAACATTACCCTGTGCGGTACCGTTAGCTGATAGGTAAACAGGAGTGTAGTTGACACCTGCCCCGCTGATAAGCTCACCGTTACTGATAGCAATTGAATTTTTGCTTCCCAGCTTTATTTCGCTGATGTAATCAAAAGGCTGTTTATAGCCCTCAACACCTGCGGGCTTAAGCTTATATTCTTCAAATTCGTTGATAATATAATCTTCGGTCAGCCTGTCCCCTTCTGTTCCGGGGAAACGGCCTGCAAGCTCATCACTTGCCAGGTATTTGATGTGGTCAGATATTTCGCCTGGGGTAATCTTGGGAGATTTATCACCGGGGCTGACAAATGCAGCAGAAGCTATAAATATTGCAGCAATGAAAATTTTTATAGTATACTTCATGATTTTAATATTTATGTTAAGCCTTAATTATTTGTTCTATTCCACCCAGTCGCAAACGAACACATTTGTTTCACCCTGCTTTGCATTAAAGCGGTTTGAGCAGAAAATAAATTTCTTACCGCCATCAGATATTGAGAACATGGGGAAGCCATCAAAAGTATCGTTGTAGGTTATTCTTTCAAGCCCTGAGCCGTCAATATTTATTTTATAAAGATCAAAATTCCTTCCCTGCGGGTCATCCATGTTTGAGCAGAAAACAATGCTCTTGCCATCCGGGAAGAAATACGGACCGAAATTAGCTTTCCCGTTACTGGTGACCTGCTGCATACCGGTTCCGTCAGAATTCATAACAAATATTTCAAGCTTTGAAGGCCTTACCAGGTGTTCAGCCAGGTTATCTCTGAAATCTTTAAGCTCTTCATCTGTTGAAGGCCTTGATGCACGGAAAACTATTTTTGTGCCGTCATAAGAATAATATGCGCCGCCATCATAACCCGGTGCATTTGTTAATCTTTTGACATCACTGCCATCCAGGTTCATTGAATAAAGCTCGATATCGTTATCACGGGTTGAGGTAAAAATTATCTTATCACCTTTGGGTGATATAGTTGCCTCAGCGTCGTAACCTTCAACATCTGTCAGCTTAGTAAGCGATGAGCCATCAACATTTGCTTTATAGATATCGTAATCTTTGTATAAAGCCCAAACGTAGCCTTTGGAAAAATCAGGCTTTTGGGGGCAAGTTTCACCACCCATATGAGTTGATGCATACAATATATGTTTGCCGTCCGGGAAGAAATATGAACAGGTAGTTCTTCCTTTGCCTGTACTTACAAGATGCTGCCCGGAGCCGTCAATATTCATTTCGAATATCTGGTCACAGTCATACGGCGGGCGGGTTGTCTGGAAAATTATTTTTGAACCGTCAAATGAAAAATATGCTTCAGCGTTCTCACCGCCGTTGGTGAGCATCCGCATATTTTTGAAGTGCTTCTCCTGCGGGTAAATAAGGCTGTCGCTTCCTGAGCTCTCAGCTTTTTGTGATAAATTTTCAGCAGAGCTCCATATAAATGAGTATGCAATTAAGCATACTAAACAAGTT
>JAPUEV010000145.1:1271-2909 GCA_027492415.1 Ignavibacteria bacterium | reverse complement strand
TATGATTTCACAGAGCAGATATTCACAATAGGTAACCCTGAAATAGAAAGAAATCTTATCAGGAATTATGACCTGCGGTATGAATACTTCCCGCAGGCAGGTGAAATAATATCATTAAGCCTGTTCTATAAAAAGTTTGATTCACCAATTGAAGAAGTATTTATTCCCAATTCCGGCGGTGATAACAGGATTAAGACCTTCCAGAATGCTAAAGGCGGAGCAAATAATTACGGTGTTGAGCTTGAACTGAGGAAAAACCTTGGCTTCATTGCAAAACCGCTTAAGTACTTTTCCATTAACACAAACATCTCCATTATTAATTCCAAAGTTGATCTTTCAGGGCTGGGCTCAACAGCAACAAACCAGGAAAGAAGACTGCAGGGGCAGTCGCCATATACTATCAACGCCGGATTATACTATGATAACACCGATATCGGCACAAGTGTGAATCTTTCGTATAACAGGTTTGGCAAAAGGATCTCAGAAGTAGGTCTGGAGGGACTTGCCGATGTAGAAGAGAACGGCAGGGACGTATTGGATATATCCGTAATTCAGAAATTATTCAAAAATTTTGAAGTGAAGCTTTCCGTGAAAGACCTGCTTGCACAGGATTACTTATTTACACAGCAGTTAAACGGCAAAGAAGAGATGTATAAAAAAATAAGCGCAGGCACTACTTATTCAGTAAGCCTCTCGTTTAAATATTAAGATGAAATATTAAGATCAAATATTAAGATCAAATATTAATCGGAATAATTTAATTATTCAGATTTATTATTAAGAATATATTAAGAAGCATGCAGAAATCCCGCTAAAACAGCGGGATTTTTTATTTTCAGTTAAATATTATTCATAATACATTAACATATCCTTATTGGCAGCCTAACACATAAGCATTAAATTTGTTCATTAACATTCAAACAAAAATAAGAAAAAGCGATCCGGGAAAGGAACAAAAATGCTTAAGAAATTTCTATTAGCTGTATTTACAGTTTTTGTGTTCAGCTCTGCTGTATTAAGTAATACATGGACTGATACATTATCAGGCAGCATTACCACAGTTAAAACACTACAGAATACAAAACGATACTTAATACTGGGAACAGTATTTGTTGAACAGGGCGGCTCACTGGTGATCCCCGCAGGAACACAATTATTCGGTGATAAGAACTCTAAGGGTACCATTGTTGTAAAAAGAGGCGGTTACATTAATGCAGTTGGTAATGCTAATGCGCCTGTAATATTCACAAGCTCACAGCCGGCCGGCTCAAGATCAGCAGGTGACTGGGGCGGAATTATCCTGCTTGGTAAAGCAAGAATAAACACTCCTACAGGTATTGATACAGCTACAATTGAAGGTATATCACCGGCTGTATATTACGGCGGACAGGTAGATAATGACAGCACCGGTATAATGAGCTATTGCCGCATTGAGTACCCCGGTATTGCACTATCACCAAACAATGAAATTAACGGTTTAACTTTCGGCGGCGTTGGCTCAAGAACAGTTATAGACCATATTATGGTAAGCTACTCCGGTGATGACTCTTTTGAGTGGTTCGGCGGTACAGTGAACTGTAAATATTTAATAGCTTATTACGGCGTTGATGATGAATTTGATACAGATAACGGTTTCCG
>JAPUEV010000145.1:0-1261 GCA_027492415.1 Ignavibacteria bacterium | reverse complement strand
CCGCGGTAATGTTCAGTTCTGTTTAAGCGTAAGAAACCCCAACATTGCAGATGTGAGCGGTTCAAACGGGTTTGAATCAGATAACAATGCAACACCAACATTTACAACACCCAGAACGCAGCCTAATTTTTCAAACGTTACAATTGTTGGTCCGTTAAAAGATACAAATTCAACCATTAACCCTAACTTTACACGCGGAATTCATGACAGAAGAAATTCATTGATGACAGTTGCTAACAGCTTAATAATGGGCTGGCCAACAGCTGCTTTGCTTGATGGTTCAGGAACAACATGCGCGCTGCAGAATGATACTTCGAGAATTAAATCAAATATTTTCTCAGGATGCCCACAGGGCTTCAAGACAACAAACGCAGGCTGCAGTTTTGATCCGGTTGCATATATGACAAGTAATAATACAGTATTACCGGTAAATTCACAAATGCAGTTAACAGATCCATACGGAGCTTATTCAACGGGTAATTATTCACCTGCAAACTTTAATCCGGCAGCAGGTTCACCTGCACTTGCAGGCGCAAACTTCACTTACCCCGGCTTTAATACATTTGTAAATACAACATACCGCGGAGCTTTCAGCCAAAGCGATACATGGGCTAACAGCTGGACAAACTTCAGGCCTGATACTGTGAACTATAAAGCAATACCTATTGGTATTCAGCCTATCAGCAACGTTGTTCCAAAATCATTCAGCCTGCAGCAGAACTATCCGAATCCGTTTAACCCAAATACAAATATCAGCTTTAACGTAGCAGCAAACGGCTTTGCAAAGCTTACAGTATTTGACGCAATTGGCAGAGAAGTTGCAACACTTGTAAACGAAGATCTAAAAGCTGGTGTATATGCTGTAAACTTTAACGCTTCTAACCTGCCAAGCGGAATGTATCTTTACAGGCTGACAGTTAACGGTGATAAAGCTTCATTTACATCAACAAAGAAGCTGATTTTGGTAAAATAATTTTTCATAAAAAGTAATATTTGCATTCATTTCAATCTTTCCCCAAACCCCGCCCCGAGTACTCGGGACGGGGTTTTTATTTAGGATAATTGTCATTTCTTTAATTGATAAATCTCATTAGATTTACATTTATCAGTATCTATATTTGTATATAAATTAATTTAAATCCTTTGAAACCAAAATTAATATTCCTTATTTTTATTATAATTAATTGTTCAATTATCTCACAGAATAAAAATGATTCCTATTACAGGAATATTTTAATTTCCTTTAAGGCAGGCTATCATA
>JAPUEV010000144.1 GCA_027492415.1 Ignavibacteria bacterium | reverse complement strand
GCAGGATAGATCCCGTTATCAAAAAGATAAACGTCATCTTTTGCTAATATTTCACCAAATAATCCGCCTATAATTCCAAAAGGAATAGAGCCCAATGCTGAATACACGATAAACTGATACACTTCTGCACTGCCTTGTGATAACAACAAAATGGTAAGAAAGCTGACCCCTGCCCCGACTATAGATCCTATCAAATAACCTTTACCAAACGGTGCGCTTGTTTTAAATGCTATCTTCCTGATGTTTGCAATGTTGAGTATTTTTGTTTTGTTTTCTTTTATCACCTTCAAAGTTGAATCAGTATCTTTTACAAGTAATACATCAGTCATAACTGATTTATCATTTGTGTATACATCGCATTTATATGTTGTATCTATCTTCACCGCTTCTACAACTTCAATACTGTTATTTGAAGTATCCGTTTCTTCAATATCAGAAACTTCTACTTCGGGATTCAAAACAAATTTAATATCCTTTACAGGAATAAAAAGATTGGTTATATCAGTCTGAAGAGTTATTGTATCATTGACCCTGTTTAAAATTCTGCCTTCTGCCTGGAATCCGTTATACAAAACTACTTTGCAGTTTCTGCCAAGCCTAAGTGAATCTTTTTGAGCGAATATCTCCGAATTGCCTGTAAAAAACAGGAATAATACAGACAGCATAATTATATTTTTCATATTGAGAGTTCCTTTAATATAACATATAAGTTATGCCTGCCCTTATAGGAAAATATCCTGTTCCGAAGAACCAGAAGAACCCCTGGTAAGTAGTTAAGTTATACTGAGCTTCTGCAAATGCCCCGATATGATTATTAATTTTAAAACGCAGACCCCCGCCAAGAGCCATACTGAAATTTGTGTAATCATAATCAGGCTGAGTATATGAATAGTATGTGGAATCGTATGAATTGTAGTTTGTATATGTATAGCCTTCTTCTTTTATATACATAATTCCAACACCGGCAAGGCCATATACACTGAATTTTGATTTTGTATTAAAATCACCAAAGAGAAATTCAGCGTAAACATTATAAAGATTTACATTTTGTTTCTGCGGGTTGTATATCCCGGAACCATAGCTGTAATAGTAATCATATCTTTCCCTCTGCATCCTGCCATAGCTTAGATCAAACCTGATAGCTTTGTTTTCGCTGAAAGGATATAGTGCCGAAAATTGCATTGAGTACCCCGGTGTTTTTGGGTCCCTGTATCCGTCATCAAAAGAGCCGCCCTGGAGCAAAACTCCGCCGCCCAAAGTAAGCATTGCGCTCATAAGCTTAGGCACAGTGCTTTTGGAAACGCTGAAGATATCTTCAAACCGTACACGCACGGTGCCGGTTTCAGTCACTATGTATGCGAATATTGAATCCTGTTTAGCAACCCTGCCGATGACTTCTTTATCATTGTAAAGGGTTATTTTGTATTTATTGCCGGTAATAATAGAATCAAGTACCGGTTCATCCTGTGAATAAATGTTTGAAATAAAACCTGCTGTTATAGAAAATAGTACTGCAAGGAGGATGGAAGATAAATTAGTTTTGATCATAAAATGAGAATTAATTTACTCCTAAATTTTAGGGTTAAACAAATATAATGTATGTAAATTAATTATTATATCTAAATACAACTATTTGAATGTAACTATTGTTTTATATAGTATAGGAAAACCCGATTTAAGTGCAAATTTAACTACTTTGTTATTTATTTGATAAATGGGTATTTTTATTTAAATAACGAAGTGAAATTTAAGGTTAATATAGAAAAAACAGTTATTTTAGTGCCTTAACTGCAAATATTCCGCCGCATTCTTTTTCATTTTTAAAGAATGTCCTCCCTGTAATTTCGATATAATTTTAAAATCCCTGGCATAAAATTTTTATTAATTGAATTAAAAAAAAGTGGCTGAAAAAAATATAAAAGTTACACCAAGTGACTGGAAACAGATAGTTGCAAAGTATCAGAATTCTGAATACATAAAAAGCCTCTGGCAGTTCACAAACTCCTTTATTCCTTTTTGCTTAACATGGGTATTAATGTATTATTCGCTGGATGTAAGCTACCTGCTTACAATATTGCTTTCGCTGTTCGCATCCGGGTTCATAATGCGCATATTTATTATACAGCATGATTGCGGACACGGCTCATTTTTTAATTCACGCAAAGCCAATGATTACCTTGGTATGGTATGCAGCGTGTTAACATTCACACCGTACCACTACTGGAGGAAAAGCCATGCTATCCACCATGCAGCAGTTGGCAAGCTTGAAGAGCGCGGAATTGGCGATGTATACACGCTTACTGTTGATGAATACCTTGCAAGGAATAAATGGGGCAGGTTCAGGTACAGGCTCTACAGGAATCCATTAATACTGTTCATGGTAATTCCGCCGGTTCTGTTTTTATTCCTTTACCGTTTTCCTATTTCAAAGCTCGCAGTAATGAAGTCACTGCATACAACTGTTTATTTAACTAACCTGGCAATAGCTTTAATAGCCGGTACTATAATTTTCTTTATCGGATTAAAAGCATTCCTGCTGATACAGGTTCCGATCATAATAATATCACTTTGTGTAGGTACATGGTTCTTTTACGTACAGCACCAGTTTGAAGATACATACTGGAATGATGATAAGGATTGGGATTACACCGAAGCCGCACTGAAAGGAAGCTCATATTATAAGCTACCTAGAGTGCTGCAGTGGTTCACAGGAAATATTGGTTTCCATCATATTCATCATTTAAGCCCAAGGATACCAAACTATAAGCTTGAAAAATGCCACAAGGAAAATCCGTTATTCCAGACAAGTACAACACTCACATTAAGGACAAGCTTAAAAAGCATGATATTGAACTTATGGGATGAAAGATCAAAAAGACTTATAAGCTTTGGCGACCTAAAGAAGCTGGGCTACTT
>JAPUEV010000143.1 GCA_027492415.1 Ignavibacteria bacterium | reverse complement strand
CTTTCAAAACAATAAGTTTATCTTTCATAAAAAAAGCCTGTCAAATTATTGACAGGCTTTTTTATTTTCTTTATTTAGCATTCTGATGAATCCTACATCAGAACTTCAAATTAAATTTCAGCCTGTATTCTTTCCCAACAGTTCCGGTTTTAGTAAACTTTTCATCACTTACATCAAAATCAAACAAATGTGCATCTATATAGGCATCTACCATATTCACAACATAAACTATCAGGAAATACCATACAAAATTATCACGCTGGTCGCGGTAAAATTCCCGCAAAGTTTTAAGCTGAAAGTCCCCGTCCGGGTTCAAATCTGTCTGTGATGCTGAATAACTATCCCTGTAATCCTTATAAAGATTATTATTCCTGAAATATTCATACCCAAAATAGCCAACAAGTCCGCCTATTATAGGTATCTTCCAGTACGATTCATTGTAGAACTGTCCCGCACCTGGCAATACTGCGCTTAATAATACAGCTACTGTGGGAGATTTCTTCATTTTAAATTTCTTAAGAGTAGGCTCTTTGGGCTTTATAACTGTAATACCTGAATCATTCGTTGAATCAGCCGGTTTGTAATTATAGGATTGTTTCAGCATTTCATATTTATCCGGTAAGGAAATCAGCTTAGGAAGCAGACTGCGGGTCTCAGGCTTATTCCCTTTTAATTTTAGTGCAGGTACTTCCTGGGGAAATAAGCTGCCTGTAAATAAAAAAGGCGCAGCTATTAAAATAATAACTGCACCTTTAATTAAAACTTTTATTAAGTTATTCATTAACTCATTTTGCCTGCAGATAAACCGGCCTTATTTTGGAGGCTGATTTTGTGGCTGCTGATTGTCAGGAGCCTGCTGATTATTAGGCGCTTGTTGATTCTGCTGCTGCTGGTTCGGATCAGTCTGCTGAGGCTGCTGCATCTGGTCAGGAACATTAGGCTGCGGAAAGTTCTGTGAGCCGTTATTCTGCTGAATAATGCTTTCATTTGTACCGCCGCCTTTATTAATCAAAACATTGGTCACAAGCGAAAACAACAGCAATATTGTTGCAAGTATACTGGTCAGCTTTATTAAAAAATCAGCTGTCCTTCTTACACCAAAAACCATAGAAGCATCTGCTCCGCCGCCGCCAAAGGTTCCGGCTAAACCGCCGCCTTTTGAGGACTGTATGAGTACTACACCCATCAGCAGTATTGCAACTAAAACAAGCAAAATTATCAAAATACTGATCATTTTAAATCCTTTGTATTATTAACGTATTAAGTAGAACTGCAATTTTAAGGATAATTTAATTGATTTTAAAGTCTATTTTTATACCATTAACAATATATTTCTGCCAAAAAGTTCATTTAGTGAAATTTATTTGATTTTTATACCGTTTACAGTTAATAACACACAAAATATAATCATTGTTTATGTAATCAATATTAAATACATTTATCGCTTAAATTCAAGAAAATAGTGAAAAAGAAAATAATTTTATTCCTCGTGCTTTTGTCCGGGGTTTTAGCAGTAAATTCAGTAAATTTTATGGGTTGTGACTCAGGTAATTCTGTTGTTACCGGTGAACCGGTAAGTTTTAACAGGGATATTCAGCCTATACTTGCACAGAACTGCACTTTCCCCGGATGTCATAATGCAACAGACCACCAGTCCGGCATTGACCTGACAAGCTGGGATGCTTTAATGAAAAATGGCTCAAACTTCGGTGCTGAAGTAATTCCATACAATGCAAGATGGAGCCACATGGTAATGCATATTAACAGGATAGATACCAATATCACACCGTTTTCTGAACCGCTCATGCCGCAGGCGCTTATGCCTTATACACAAGGCATGCCTTTGAACAGCGACCATTTACTAAAAATAGTGGACTGGATAAACCAGGGCGCAAAAAATGATAACGGAGAAGTAGTATATTCCAATATCAGGAATAAAGCTATAATAACAAACCAGGCAAGCGATCTTATCGCAATTGTTAATCTTGATAATAATCATCTGGTAAGGCTTATTAATACCGGCGGCAGGGATAATCAAACACAGCCGCTTGATGCCCCTCATGTTGTAACAATTGATAGCCAGGGAAGATATTTTTACGTGAGCCTGATAGCAGAAGGTTATGTAGAAAAATTTGATGCAATGACTTATGAGAAGGTCGGCAGAATGTATGCCGGTAATTCGCCAGCACATATTGTCCTTTCAAACGACGGTACAAAAGGCTGGTTCACAAATTTTGATGCGACTCTTGCTGATAAAAAGATTAAGGAATTTGATACACAGTCTATGACAGTTACCAATGTCATAGAAGAGTTCCGTATGACAAAGCCGCATGGCTTAAGGCTGACACATAATGAAGAATACCTCCTTATGGCTACAGAAGGAAGTGAATTCCTCTATCTCATCCGCGCAGCTAGCGGAGAGATAATTGATACATACCCTGTCGACCCTCTCGTTCCGCCTAACGGTAACGGTACTAATAATTTTATACCTTACCAGGTTGCAATTACACCTGATGACAGGTATGCATATGTTAGCTGTTTAAAATCAAATGATGTAAGAGTATTTGATATTACAGCAAGGTCATTTATTCTTACTATTCCTGTAGGTTTAAATCCGCTTGCCCTGGAGATATCTCCTGACGGAAGGTGGTGTTATGTACCTAACAGGAATTCAAACTCAGTTTCTGTAATTGATATTGCAACAAATACTGTGTTTAAAACAATATCAAGTGTTGGCTCTCAGCCGCATAAGATCGATTTTACTGCAGATGGCCATTATGCGTATGTCACATGCGAATCAGTATCCGGTACGTTTATTCATCATCCGGTAACCTCGGGTAAAAATCCCGGCACTACCGCTGTAATTGATGTCTGGGCCGGACATAACAAGATCAAAGATATAGAAATGGCTTCATTTCCTGC
>JAPUEV010000142.1 GCA_027492415.1 Ignavibacteria bacterium | reverse complement strand
AATTCGAAGATAATCTGCAGGATATACCGGCATTCAAATATGCCTTGGCCATGCCTTTGGTATAACCTAATAACTGAGCCAGCCCGATCGCTTCTTTGCTGAGTGCCAGTGAAAGACTTATATTATCTTTCCTTGCTTCATCAGCCTGTTTATTCATCAGGTCAACTTCTTCGAAGTTGTGTCTGTTATTTTTTATATTTTTAATAGATTCCATTTTCTTTATTAGTGATATTGATTTTATAGATAAAATTAAATGTTATTTTATTAATGTCATTTTTTTAATTTCTCTATAACTTCCCGCACTAAGCTCGTAGAAGTATATACCTGAAGATAATTCTCCTGCTGAAAATGAAATGTTATGCGTACCTGCTTCTAAATGCTGGTTTATTAAAACTTCTGCTTCTCTGCCAAGCATATCATAAACTGTTATCTTTACTATTGTAGCGTATTCAAGATCAAATTTAATGGTTGTACTCGGGTTAAACGGATTCGGGTAGTTCTGGTACAGAAGGAATCCTGTAGGTAAGCCTGACTCACTGTTAAGAACGCTGCTGAAATCAAGTGAAACCGTAGAGATCACACTCTGTTCCTGCGGTGCTTCAATTGTAAGCTGGCTGAAACCGGTGATAACTACTTTTTTCGAAGGTGTAATAGCGAGGTCTTTTGCAACATCATTTGAAGTACCTGAGAAAGTATACCTGTTGACTTGTGACTGGGAACCTGCAGAAGCGCTGTATCTTACTGTTGCATAGTCAAAATTCTGGCTGCTTCCCCAGCTTTTGCCTGTTACAATTATGCTTCTGCTGTTATCATTGTTTAAAAGCAAACCAATTGATGAAGCTTTATCTTCTCCGTTTCCGGGTCCGTTATATGGTGTCTGCCAAATGATATCGCCTGCTGAGGAATACTTTATTGTGATATAGTTGATATTCAGAGAAGCGTCAGTTGTTTCGCCTGTAATAAATACTGAACCGTCAGTATCAACAACTATTCCCCATGCCTTATCGCCCTGGTTGCCTCCGCCATTATATGTTTTTGACCATACCAGTAATCCGGCTGAATTGTATTTTGCAGTATAACAATCAGTACCTGTTGAGTTTGTTACATATCCGCCTATGTATACGTTATCTGATTCATCAACTACAATTCCCCATGCCTTATCTTCGCCGCCTGTTGTGCCTGCTGCCGTTTTAAACCATTCCGATCTGCCGTCTGAGTTATATTTTAAAATTGCTATATCAGTGTTTCCTGTGTTAGCGGTTATGTAGCCGGTTACATAAACATTGCCGCTGTTGCTTACTGTTATGCCAAGTCCCTGTGCATCCAGGTGAGTAGAACCGTCTTCAAATGATGTCCAAAGAGCATTTCCGGAAGGATCATATTTCCTTGTGAAAATATCTGTCTTTCCGTCTGATTGATTTGTGGTGAATCCTGTAATATAAATATTTCCTGCTGCATCAGCTGCTATTGCGCTGCCTTCATCATATAAAGCTGTTAATGATAAAGAATATGGCTTTTCCCATATTAACTGTCCGTTTGCTGAATATTTAAGAACAACAACGTCTGTTGACTTACTGGTGTATTCTGCAAATCCAACTACATATACATTCCCGTAGTTATCAACAAATATACCTTTTCCCTCATCGTTCCTGTTGGCATTTCCGTTATAGGTTTTTACCCAAACTGTATCACCTGCCGGTGTATATTTTATAGTAATAATATCGTTCTGGGTTGCCTGATCATACGTATACCCGGTTACATAGCTGTAACCGTTTGCATCTGTGGTAACTGCAGAACCCTTTGCATTTGTGAAATTTACGTCTCTTCCAAGATCCCCATAGTTTGAGATCCATTGTGAAAACGTCAAAACTGTTGAAAAAAGTAGAAAAGTTGCAAAAAGTAGCTTTTTCATGATTTGTTATAGTTAATTAGTTGTTTCCCGAATTTATTTATTGATTTCTATAACAAAATTAACATTTTGGGATTTTGAGATTGGTCACGTAGGACGTTATTGGGAAGTATTTACTATTTTTACGGTACAAAAAATTGCTTTTTTAGTATTTAACTAACATATTAAAGCTTAAATACCTTAGCAAAAACATAGTGAAGGGGTGTAGTATACTACTAGGGATATTGGTTAGATAGTAGCTAAAACACGGTATAAAAGATACAATTTTCCCTTATTTGTATTATATTTGCATATATTCTTATAAGTTAGTGAAAGAAATTATACAAATTAATAAATGTATATATATTTGAAACGGTAATTGTATATTAATTAAATAATTTATTGATAATTATAGAAATAATATACCGGTTACAATTAATTAACAAAAATTAAAATTTTTATTGATATTGTAAGTTAATGTAGATTCTTACTGGTTACCATATGAAGTAATTTTTTTGATATATTGTTGTTTTATAATATTTTTACAAAAAAATTATCAACTTTAACAAAATATTATTAGCGCACTAAGGGTTGTTTTTATGGAATCGCTGCTAAGAGATATTCTTCAGAAGAATAATTGTATTTTTGACAGGTATATGTCGAAAGTACAATATATTAAATCAAAAGATGATATACATGAAGAAATATTCTTAACCCCGGTTTTTACATCCAAAGGTAAGAAAATCCTCTTCATAAGCAGGGAAATAGAAGGTAACTGGTTTGAAAGTAAAAAGGATATTGAGGATATTTTATATTTCCTGGAGAAGCAGTATAATTACAGTTCAAAAGATCATGAGTTTATTTTTCATATCTTCATAGTAGCTATCAAATTTGAGCATTTTTACCGCATTGATCTTGCAACAGAAAAAAAACTGGTTAAGCTGAACCCGGATAAGTTTCCTGAGCTGCTTAAATAATTCTGCCCGCCACCAGTCTTTCCAGTTTTATCTGCATCCATTTTTTATAATTTAGGATATTAATATTT
>JAPUEV010000141.1 GCA_027492415.1 Ignavibacteria bacterium | reverse complement strand
TAATTCTCCTTTAATTTGCAAAGATAGTAACCTCTAAAAGAAGATAAAATGCATTAAAATAAATAAAAAGTCCCGTATAATTAATAAACGGGACTTTAATATTGAAGATATTTAACGGAGAAAAAATTTATTCAACTCACTTAATGATCTATAAATCAGAGTTGTTTTCTCCTGCAATCTATTTTATATACGAATATTAATCCAAATTGGATTTAAAAATTCTTTATCAACCTGCTGAATGCTCACCTACTCACCTGCTTAACTACTTCACTATCTGCTGCTTTGAAACTTCTTCCCATGATTTAGGTGCAAAAAAGCTGTATGCCTCACGCCTGTATGTTGCATAATAAGCATACCCCCATATCGGTGTATCAGGGTAATAATACAGGTAACCTGTGGATAGATCCACTGCCGAAGGAAATTCAGCGGCTGCAAAATGTTTTGGTGAGTATTGGTTTAAAAATCCCGCAAGCTCAGCGGAAATATTTTCAGTTATTATTAAAGGATAAACCACAAGCATTGCCCCAAAACCCAGGGGAGCGCCTGTCCTGTGCCTGTTTGCCAAAGTGAACATCTTTTCACTGAATATCCTCATCTCCTGTCCCGTTGCGCCTTCTGGCATATATTTAACACAGATGTAACAGTCAACCTTCCCGAATTTTGTTACCTCTACCCTGCTTCGCTTAAAGACAAGGTCACAGCCTGCCTCGGCATTTACGGTGATCTCTTCGAACCCGTAATACCTTAGCCAGCCGCGCAGCATTTCAAAATATTTATCTGATTTTACTGACATGTAATAAAATTATTGTTATTAATGTATAAAAATATACATTAATTATTCGCTATAAAATGAAAAAGGCTGTATCAAACGGCTTATTTTCCCCAGTTGATAGTATCTGCATTCAGAAGCCTTAAATATGTGTTAGAAGCATGCTCAAACCCTACCCAGCAGAAATATGTGCTGTCCTCTCCGCTGGCACCGCAGTTTAAAGGGTCAATAGAGCCCAGTGACTGCTTCGTTTCTACATGTTTATACACAATGCTGTCCTTTAAATAGTCATATGTTGTTTGTATTACCGCTGCTATAAGCGGGGGAACCGTTGTGGGAATATTTTCGCTGATAATATTCGGCAGCCCTGCCCATGCATAAGGCACCACATCTTTATTGTTCACACATCGGTGTGATTCACTTCCGGTTGAGCTCATACTGGAATGGTATGAATTCACAAAGCTGATGTTACCAACAGTGGGTGCAGCAAAAGTATATGTTTCAAGCTTGAATTTTGAGGTAAAGCCAACATCAAGGAACCATTTTGTAATAAGAGTTGCCATTGCGCCGCCTAATGAGTGTCCCGTTATGAACATTTTCTGTTTAGGAGCATTAAGCGTATTTAAATATGACTGCAATGACTGGCTTGTCAGCGGGTCAGCGGTTGCAAGCAGTGTATCCAGCCCTTTAAATGAACCAAGCGCAATGGAATCACCTCCGCCTGAATACGGCCATTTGACCATATCCCATACTTCAAGATCTTCAACAATATTTGCGAAATTGAATACTGTGCCCCTTACACAAATTGCGTAGTGCAAAGAGTCGCCTGTTGAATCAACTGCCATATAGATTAAGTTACTGCCTGTTACGCTTATCCCAGGTCCCCAGCAGACTTTCCAGTTCCCTTGGGTTGAGTAATTGCTGTCAGCCAGCTGAAGATTAATTGAATCGCGTATCTGCAGGGCATTGGTATTGCCTTCTGCTATATAACAAAGCGCGGAAAGTGTCATCATCACACCGGCTTCATTCTGGTCATACCCGCCGAACATGGGAGTACTGTTGCCGCCGGTTCCGGTCAGCTCATCACTGCAGCCGCTGTACTGGTAAGTAATAAATATTACTGCTGATAAAAACAGGATTGATTTAATAATTTTCGGCATTAATCTGATAATTGATTTAGATGGATTGAATTTTTTCAAATATACTATTTAATATTATTGGCGACAATATATCAAACGGTTCTGTTACAGGGATATTATTTATAATTATACAAAAGGCTGTCATTCTACGGAGGTAACGAGAATGTCAGCCTTTTCTAAAGGAGGAGAAAATCAGGAAAAATCCAGCAAGTTACTATTTTACCAGAACCATTTTTTTGATAGAGGTAAACTCTGATGCAGTTATCCTGTAAAAATAAATGCCGCTTGCGTATTTTGCTGCATTCCATTCCAGCCTGTAACTGCCTGCACTAAGCTGGTTATTAACCAGTATTTCAATTTCTTTGCCAAGCATATCATATACTGCAACTTTTACAAATGATGCTTTGGGTACATCAACATTTATCTTTGTAGAAGGATTGAACGGATTAGGATAGTTCTGGCTTAGGTTAAATGATTTTGGCACAACACCGCTTATTGGGTCTATACCGATCACACCAATACCTGTCATATAGAAATTAATTGTATCGGGGCTGACTGAGCCTACTGTAACATTCTTTTCAGCCTGGTAATAGCCAAACCTGTCGCAAATTACCCTGTATGAACCCTGGGAAAGATTATCAATATCATAGGGTCCCCCGGAGCGTGATACACTGAATCCTTTGAACTCAGCGCCGTTCATAGCATAAACAATTGCGTTCTGCAGCCCGCCAGATTGCGGAGGAGCTACATATACACCGCCGCTTATGAATGAATTTCCGCCTGTACCTGTTACAGGGAATACATTTACGTTAATGTTAAAAAGGTTATTATTTGTATATAATGTTCTGGATGATGTCCATGAGATAGTTCCGCTTACCGAGCCCGTATAATATGTAGGCACAAACTGCGGCGGCATCGGGTTATCCTCATCCTCATCATTTGGATATGCCATTATATCAGTGCTATCGATAGTTAAGTTGCGTAAAATATAATCGCCGTTGGGCTGTATGGTGGCAGTATCAACAATTAATACTGTATTTGAAGAGG
>JAPUEV010000140.1 GCA_027492415.1 Ignavibacteria bacterium | reverse complement strand
ATAATCGGCGCTTTGATACTGAAGAGTTGATAATGTTCTGTTGAGATCTACCCAATTATTACCGTTGTTGCTGGATTTGTAAACACCGCCATCAGACATACAGAACAAATTTGAACCGTTATATTCAAGCCTGTGAATATCTGCATGTGTCATGTTCTGTGAATTTGTTGTAGCCCACTGGCTTTTCTGTACCAGGCCGGTACCGCCGGTTGTGGAAACATAAAGATCAAGTCCGCCTACAATAACTATATTCGGGTCAGCCGGACTTACAGTAACTGCATTATCATACCAACCCTGTGAGCCCAGATAATTTGGCGTAGTTGCCTGTGATGTCCATGTTGTACCTCCGTCAGTTGTTCTGTATAATCCTAGTAATGCACCTCCAGAAGTTGAAATGCTTGCGTACAGGATCAGTGAATTAGAAGGAGCCATCGCCAGCTGTATTCTGCCCATACCGCCTGAAGGCAAACCGCCAGCCAGTGTAAACCATGATGTACCGCCATTTGTTGATTTATTTACTGCTCCTGCATTGGTTCCGCCTGAAGTAGAAAATAAATTAAGATGGTTGGAAGGATCAATTAATATACAATTACAATTTGTTCCTGCACTGGTGTTAACCCAGTTAATACCTGCATTGGTAGATTTAAATACACCCAGATTTCCTGCAAAAAATACTATGCTGCTGTTTGCAGGGTCAATTGCCATCTGCGAGCATCTTGTTCCTACCAGGCTTCCCGGGGCTACCTGTACCCAGCTTAAGCCCCCATTTACTGATTTATATATACCATCTCCATACTGGCTGTCACCTGAATAATTCAATTCACCGGTGCCAAGGTATATAATATTGGGATTTGTCTGATCAACAACAACATCACCGCATGCAAGTGTTGGCAGGTTATCTGTTAATGCAATCCAGTTGTTTCCGCCATCCAGTGTTTTCCATACACCGCCCTGTGCAGCGGCTATATAAAAAATATTAGGCTGTCCTGTAATAAACGCAATTGAATTTGTCCTGCCTGAAATATAATTATTGCTTGTTCTGGAGTAGAACATACCAGTTGGGTTAACTGACTGCCAGTTAATAGCTCTTGTTATACTGCCGTTAATATCTATATCTTTTACAACAGATTCTTTATTTCTCAGCGCTGTTTCATAGGCATTTTGCGGAAGCTCGTAACCGGGTCCCCCTGCGCGCCTGGTATATATGAACTCAAACCGCTGCCTGATACTTTCCGGTGTTTCATTTTCTTCGTCTTCCTGGGAAAATGAGATCAGGGGAAATAATGATATGAACAGTATAATAATAAATAAATTTTTCATTTGTGATTTAAATTTTCTTGAATTATAATTAACAAATATATTAAAAATTGATTTAAATAAACTGGCAATTTACTAACTGAAATTAAACAATTTTATGCTCTATTCTTCAATTTTAAACAGCTTTTCCCTGGAAGCTTCTCCCTTTAGAAGGGTTATTTTGGATTTAGCTATTTTTAGCTCTTTTGAAAGTAATTCAATAACTTTGGCATTTGCTTTCCCTTTTTCGGGCGGAACGGATACTTTTACCTCATAATTGCCGTTTTCACCGATTTTTATAGAGTTTTCCCGGGAATTTGGCTTAACTTTTACTGTTATTTTCAATTGAAATTTTAATACTCTATATATAGTTATTAATAATGATAAATTTATTTTATTTTTGTTCAAATTTAAATCCATTAATAATAACAATGAAAACCACATTAACCTCATTAATAGCTATCCTGATAACAGTATTTGTGATCGGATGCGGAAAATCTGATAAAACCACATCTGAAAATAAAACAGATTCTAAGTCCACAAATACAGAACAAAAAAGTGACGATAAGAACGTGCAGGTTTCTGCAAATGATAAATCTGTAGAGATACAGTGTTCTGGTATGACTTGTACCGGATGCGAAAATACTATTAAAAGCAAAGTAAAGAAAGTTGACGGCGTTAAAGATGTTAATGCAGATTTTAAGTCCAATGTAGTAAAGGCTTCATTTGACCCTGCAAAAACAAATCCTGATGCTATCAAAGGAGCAATTGAATCAGCTGGTTATAAAGTTGAAAGTGTAAAATAGATATTCAGTAAATTAGATTGCACAAATAAACAGGTATTTATAAAGCCGGGATAATAACCCGGCTTTATTATTAGAAACACTGAGAATACTTATTTAAGAATGATCATTTTTTTACATTCTCTGAACTTTCCTGATTCTAGTACATATAAATATATTCCGCTCGAAAATTTTTCTGCATTCAAGTTAACCCTGTAATTTCCGGGGTTGAGTTCTTCGTTAGCCAGAACTGCAACTTCCCTGCCAAGCAAATCATATACTGTTAATTTAGCCAGTGCGGATACAGGAATTGAAAAATTTATTATTGTAAAAGGATTAAAAGGGTTTGGATAATTCTGTTTGAGTGAATAAGTGAGCGGTATTTCATTGTTATAATTTTCAATACCTATGGCATTACCGGTCGGATTCTTTTTAAAAAATATTTCATTGTGTGAAGACCTGTTATCTGTCCAAACAACATACACATTATTTTTATTGAAAGTTATAGAAGGCATGGTTGATACACCGGGATTGAATGTAACTCTCTGGGCAGATTGCCACGAACTTCCATAATTGGTGCTGCTTAAATAATAAATTTCATTACTATCCCTTGAATCTTCCCAAACTAAATGTACGTTTGTGCCAATGGCGGTGAAATTTGGCTTCCTTTGGGCAGATGAATTAGATGTAAGCCTGACTTCAGTCATCCAGGACTCACCGCCGTTATTTGACTTAGCGCTTAAAATATCATAGTTACCATACCTGTTATCTTCCCAGGCAATAAAAACATAGTTACCCCAGGATGCTAGCGAAGGATAAGCCTGCATCGAGGGATCAGTTGAGAGCTGCTGTACTGCCCGCCAGTTAAATCCTTTATCAGTTGAACGTACAAA
>JAPUEV010000139.1 GCA_027492415.1 Ignavibacteria bacterium | reverse complement strand
AGGACCTGCCGGGTGTACAGTTTCCGTTCCCTAAAATTACCATATTCAACGGTTCTGGCGGTATGGAATCCCCCATGATGGTAAATATGGGCGGTGGTGAACAGAGAATATGGACAGTCCATACAGTTGTTCACGAAGTGGCGCATTCTTACTTCCCTTTTTATATGGGTATAAATGAACGCAAGTATGCCTGGATGGATGAAGGCTGGACCCAGATGCTTTCTGAATATATACAGTATGAAATTGATAAAACCATCGATTTCCGAGCAAGAAATGTTAAGAGATATCTTGATTACTCCGGGCAGTTTGATGAAATGCCTATGATGTACCCAAGCAATATGATACGCGGAGAGATGTACGGCAACCACGCATATTTCCGTCCGGCAAATGCCTACAATATGATGAAGGATTTTATGGGAGATGCTGCATTTAAAAAAGCTTTACAGGAGTATATGAAAAGATGGAACGGCAAGCATCCTACACCTTATGATTTCTTCTTTACTTTTGAAGATGCATCAGATGACGACTTTAACTGGTTCTACGAACCCTGGTTCTTTGAGCATGGCTACCCGGATGTTGGAATAGATACTGCTTTTGTTAAAGATGATATGCTGAAGTTTTCAGTAGTAAAAGAAGGTGAGCTGCCTATACCGGTGGCTGTTACGGTCAGGTTCAAAGATGGCAGCGTAAAGCGGGCATACCGCTCAGCTTCTGCATGGAAGAATGAAGAAGATGAAACTATATGGATAGAAATGGAGATAGATAAAAAGCCATCTGTAATTGAGCTTGGAAGCCAGTACATTCCCGATGTAGACTCCACGAACAATTATTGGCAGTTTAAGTAGATTATTTTTCCCTTTATATCAGTTCTTACGCTGAATGGTTTCTGCGGTTTTTTCAATCAGCCACTGCCTGTTGCTTACCTTATCGCATTTCTCAATATCTTCTATTAATGTTTTAAGATTTATCCTCGATGAATACCTTGCTTTGCAAATTACTGAAGCGAACCTGATAAAATTGGATGTGATTTTCTTATGGCTGCTGTTTAAAAGCTTATCTTTTTGTACATATTTCCTGAAATTCTCTATCTGCATCAGCACTTCTTCAATATTGCCCAGCTCATATTGTATCATTATCATTGTGATCCTGACATTTATTTTCATGTGAAGATCTGAATAATTCACTCTTGTAATATATTCCAGCGCTTTCTCAAATTCCTTTGTCTTAAAATAATATTTTGATGTTGTATAGTAATAAAGGTTTTCGCTTTCATCCGGTGAGAGCTTTTTATGATAGTTCTCAATAAATTCCCTGGTCCACTCAATTTCATCCATCTTTAACCCTATGGTTACAACATTCATGAACATTTCTTTTTCAAAATATCCGCCCTGTACCCTGTGATAAAGATTTCTTGCTACAAGGTACTTATCCATTTCAAACATTAATTTATAGAATTCCACCCTGCCGCTGTATCCTTTTTCTATACATAAATTCACAAGCACAGTAATACCATCCCGCCTGTCGCTGTCTTCTATATCCAGGCTATCATCCGTAAAATAACCCTGTAATTCATACAGCAAATCTTCCCTGGTATTATCAAGAAGCAGAAGTATTTGCTTTTGAAGTATCATGATCAGCTTTACTTTAAGATAATCCTTACCTTCGTTTTCAAGAAAATCCATAATATATGAAAGGAATTCAGGTTCAAAGCTTGAATTAACTGAATATGATTTATTCAGCAGGTACCTGTACCGCTGAAGTATTGAAATAATGAAATATGCAGTAAGATTATTTGATTCTTCAAGGAGAGATTCACCCGGTTTATCCTTAACTGTTATTGCCTGGTAAGATTTTGAATATATTATGTGTTTAAACTTTTCAAGCTTGTACCTGTTTTCAAAATAAGTTCCGTTATGCAGCTTAACATCCGCAAGCTTCTTCTGGGAATTATTTATTATCCTTGATGCCCCTTTATCCAGTCCAAGCTCCAGCAGTGAATTGATAAGATGCAGGTTTTCCGCATTATCCTTCTGCTTCATATCGCTGTATGCAAGGTACTGCTCTGTCATTTCGGTAAGTTTAAAAATTATCATCCTCATGAAAGAGTCATTGTATTCTGCCGGTGAAAACAGTTTACGGTATATGTATTCTTTTTCTATCTTTGCAGGTTTAAAATCCGGGTGATTGACACGAAGATATTCAAATAATTTTTCAACGCTTTCATTTTTATTAAAGAACGGTGACCGCGCAAAGTCACTAAGCTCTTTCATTTGTTTGGATGAAAGTCTTCTAAACAGCTCTATCAGGTAAGTTTTTTTCATAAATGAAAACTTTCAGTTTTTATAAAAACACGTTTTTTTGAATAAAAACAATAGTTTTGACTGCTTTTTAAACTTTATCAAATAATAACCCGGCTATGCAAAGAAACATTCTGTATTTAAATTCCAAAAGTGCCTTTCGGTAACAATCAATAAAAACATTCTTTGATATCTTTCAAAAATATTCTAAAAAAAGCACTTCCTGTAAAATCTCTCACCGTTTATAGATTAAAATCCCTCAAATTGTTTCTTTGAAGAATGGTAATGCTTAGGACTATCTTTGTATCGAAAATAATTATTCTCAATTCCAATAAAAATGAAAAATAGTTTTCCGGAAGATTTCATAAACGATACAGGTCATAAAAGCGATACAGGAGTAACTGACTTCCCGGGTTCAGTTTACGCAGCAACCGGAAGCCTGAAAGGTGAAATTCTGCTTCAGTGGGATGCCGTAAGGGAAGCCAATAAATACATTATACAGATCTCTAAAAAAAACCGCGTATCAGAAGCATGGCAGCAGTTTGATTTTGTAAAAGACCCCCTTTACAGTATTACAGGTTTAAAGCCCGGAAAGGAATATTCATTCAGGGTAGCTGCAGTTTATTCCAATGGCTTAGGTAAATGGAGCAGCTATGTAACCAAAAAAGTAAAATAAATATTAATAAAAT
>JAPUEV010000138.1 GCA_027492415.1 Ignavibacteria bacterium | reverse complement strand
AGGAACTGCCCGAAGCTGTTATCAACTACATCCTGGAAATACGCTTTATCGGAATCATTCATCTGCCTGAACGGACTTCCTGCATCTTTCAGATTGCCGCTTTTAATGGTAGTTTGTGTAATGCCAAGCTTATCAGCAAGATCTTTTATGCTCATGAACTGGGCTATTACTCCAATGCTTCCTGTTAATGTGCCGGGGTTTGCAATAATAAGGCTGGAACCCATCGATATGTAATACCCGCCTGATGCTGCAATTGAACCCATCGATACAACAATTATCTTGCCTGAATCACGTGTCTTCTTTACTTCCTCGTATATTTCCTGTGAAGCCGCAACACCGCCGCCGGGTGTGTTAACCCTGAGGATGATCGCTTTTATAGATTTATCCTCGCGAAAGCGTTTTATCTCTCCAACGGTCTTTTCTGATGATACAATTACATCGTTTATTTCAACAATAGCGATCTTATCACCGTTACCGCCGGAAATATATTCGCCTCCGTCACGTTTAATGGCGGAAGCGAACACTAAAAAGCTGACTGCAACAAATACCATTCCCATGATAAAGAGCCCGAGGAAAATACCCCAGAACCATCTTGATGATGACCCTGAGCTTTGGCTGTTTTGCTGTTTTACGGGAATGTTATCCTGCATAAATTATTTACTTTCTGATTTAAGCTGGTCGCGCATTTTAATTGCATCCTGCGCTTTATCGTTCATGCCTAAATTAGCATATACCTGGATAAGAAGCTCGTATGCATTAAGCTTGTTATCTTTATCTTTTGATGTAGTAAGCTCTTCGAGGTATGGTAATGCTGCATTGTATTTATCTTTATAAGTAGCATCATCAGGATTTGCTTCTCTCAGCTTTTCACCCCATTTTAAGTTTGCAAGGCTGATGTTATATATTATAACTTCATATGCTCCTGAGCCTTTTGAAACTTTTGCCAGGCCTGTGTTATACTCAGAAATTGCTCCGCCAAAATCACCGTTCTTTTCAAGCTCAACGCCTTTATCAATTGTTGGTTTTACCAATATTGTGTTTATCCTGCCGTTAAGTGCAGAAACATTATCTTTTACAAAAGCGCTATCAGGCTGCAATGCGTAAGCTATATCAAAATTCACAAGCGCGTCCTGGAATTTTTTAACAGCATCCTGGTCTTTGCTTAGCTTAGCCAGTTTTTCGCCGTCTTCATACTGTTTATAGCCCCTGTCATACATGGTTCCCCATGCTTCGGTAAGCTCTGTGCTGAATGTATTTTTACCTATTTTTCTGTACTGGTCAATAGCTTCTTTTACACCGTCAACTTTGTTCTGCTGAGCTCTTGACATTGCCAGGTAGAACCATGCTTCTTCGTTGGTTGGATTGTTCTTTGTTTCCTTCATGAATTCTTCTTCGGCTTTTTTATAATCGCCCTGCTGGTAAGCCAGCTTTGCTGTGGTCTGTTCTGCTGTGCTGCAGCCTCCGAAGTAAAACATAACTGCTGATAAGATCAAAAATACAGATAAAACTTTCACGGATCTCATTTGATGAATTCTCCTCTTATTTTATATTATTCTTGTAATCGCCTTATTTTTAAGGACTTAAATATACTCAAAAAAAACTATATTAAAAAGATTAAATTTCGTTTACTTTTTTGTATAATTTTATTTACTTTTAATTATCGATCTTGCCAGTAAATACTCAATTAACAGGAATATAACCGCGATAATCAGGAAATATTTCCAAAGATCGGTGCCAATTCTGATATCCATAATAGAAGCCGTCAATTGTTCATCAGGTGATATGATATTTGCCTCGAGCTTATAGCTGTTTAATACATAATCTTTAATATCACCGGGTGACATTCTTTGGGTAACAGATTCACCCCTTGAAAAATTTACCGGGATAGAAATTATTTCAGCTCCGGCATTGGTTATCCTGTAATTAGAAATTCCTGAAAGATCACCGCCTATATTCAGCAAACCATCTTTATCAATAACAATAATATTCTTAACCGGTTCATCTTTGATGCCTGAGCTGATTGAAATTGTATCGCCATTCAGCCGGAATTTTCCAGGCTCTATGAAATAATCCCTGCCGGCAACACCCGGTTTAATTCCGTTAACATTTGCTGTGTATAATATACCTCTTATTGTTACCGGTGAAAATAAATTTTTTGAGGGGAAGTTTGATGAAGACATATCAGGGGGAACTGCGAACATTATTATCTTGCCTTTACCTTTTGAATACTCCGCCATAAAATTAGTGCCGTTCATAAGCGTAACAATTGAAGCGGAATTCTTCCCGCCGCCAAGAGATATGCCGGAAGTGATATCAGGCGACTCGAATGTTAAATTATTTTTGTCTGAATCTTTTTTAAATATCCCTTCAAACACGGGATTATCAAAATCAATTTTATCAAATTTTACCGGAGTATTTGATGTGAACCTGCTGCCTAAATAGGGAAGGTCCATTTGCTTCATTATTTCATTGTTGTAATTTTCAATATCAGTATTGCTGCCCGGGTATATTACAGCGCCGCCGCCTGCTTCGATATAATCTTTCAGCTTTGCAGTTTCATTTGCGCTGAACCGGTTCTTATTAATTATTACAACTGAGTTATATTGAGCAAGGTTCTCTGCTGAAATATCATTAGAGCTTATTTCCTTAATATTGAAGTAAGTTGATTGTTCTGCCCCGGGCGATATTTCCTGTGATGACCTGAGAACAAGCTTAATATACTCTGCATCAAGCGGTGAGCCTGCAGCAATAAGTACGTTCACTTCTTTGGGAACGTAAAAAGAAAAATACTGCCTGTTATCACCTGATATTTCATCATCAGAAATATCATTCTGCACAAGCTCAACATTACCCGAAGCAAAGCCGGTATTTTCAGGTTTTACAATGAACTCTGCTTCAACCGTAGTATTTGCAGGCACATCAATTACTTTTTCTTCCCTGTAAGCGCCCATTGTTAAAATAACGCTTTTGTTTACTGAATTAAAATTGTTGTG
>JAPUEV010000137.1 GCA_027492415.1 Ignavibacteria bacterium | reverse complement strand
TTAATTGCGTTGGTGCCGGCAAAATCTTCGAACTGGATACAGATACCGGGGAATACTTTATTAATTGCCGTAACAAATTCGTCTATAAAGTCATCATATTCTTTTCCGCGTACACGTTTTATTCTTAACCCGGGGTAAAGCGGGTCTTCTAGCAGTGTTTCATTATTAGTACCGGCATCAAGAACTATCGGCAGCGTAAATTCCGGCGGAACGCCCGCACATGCTGTGTACAGGCAAAGCTTGCCGATTGGGATCCCCATTCCCGATATGCCAAGATCACCAAGTCCAAGAATTCGCTCACCATCAGTCACAACAGTAAAGCGTACATCCTTCTGTACCCAGTTACCAAGAATATCAGCTATCCTGCCTTTATCTTTAATTGAAATATACATTCCCCTTGGCCTGCGGAATACATGCCCGAACTGAATGCATGCATCACCTACTGTGGGAGTATAAATTATAGGCATATATTTTACGGGGTTATTCATGATAGCTCGGTAGAAAAGAGTTTCGTTGTTATCAAGAAGCTGAAGAAGGAAAACATATTTATTTATATTGCGAGTAAAATGATCTATCTGTTCGTTGATACGCAGGAGCTGGGTTTTCATTGTTTCTACTTCATTTGGCAGCAGACCCTCGAGCTTATATTTGATACGCTCTTCTATAGTAAATGCTGTTCCTTTATTCCTTCTCGGGTCATGCAGAAGCTTATATCCTATTTGATCCATGATATTGCTTTCATTAAGTTGTAAGTCAGGTTATGTATAATGCTTATTAAAGGCATTATACTAATTAGTATTATATAATATACCCTATTATAAGGCTGTTTTAAATGAACTTACGCTTGACTATAGCTGAGATTATTGATGAAATAAGGGGTTTTATGATGCCTTGCCGGAATTTATGACAGGTTTTAGCCTGCAAACCCTTGAAACAAGGAAACGGTTGCGGTTAAACATTTTGTAGAAAAGCCACGTTGCCTGGCGGAACGGGGGAACGCTGAGTAAGTAACCAACAGGTGAAGACCACCAGACAGTTTTCATACCGAATATATACGCATCAGCGCCAACAAGCTTTCTGCCGTCAGCAAACATGAGAACAATATCTTTATTAACCAGCTCCTCAGGCAGGTGCAGCTCATCCATAACCCATTTATCCTGAAGCATAGCAATACCATACCCGGTTTTATTTATAGTTTTTTCCCAGAACGGTATCCACCATGAACAGAATCCGCACATCCCGTCATATAAAACCCAGCCTTTAGTTTTGAGTAGTGACATCAGGCAGTAATTTTTTCACTAAATAGCATTTTTTAAACGTATAATGGAAAACTGTAAACTTGACCCCGAAACTTCACCGGCAAGCTGCTTAATTGAAGGAAGTATTCTTAACTCAGCATTTCTCATTTCAATTTCTGTTAACAAATTATCAATTTTTATAACATCAACGGGTTTAACAGGTTTATATGAAATATAATATCCTGCGCCTTCATCCAGCAATTCAAATGATTCAGCCGGCATTCCATATAAATATAATTTGGTCTTATTAACCCTTTCAATCCATGCTTCTTCAATATTTATGATGTACTTTTTATCAGTGTTGCCAATGAATTTATCAATATCACTTTGGAATGAATCAGCTTTTGCATAATAAGTTACCCGTGGGCAATCTCTTGGCAGCAGGTAATTATGGAGCATAATATCATTTACGGCAAATACTGCGTTTCCATTTATATTTTCATAATGCTGTGGTGAAGGCCTTGGTTCAAATATCTTAATGCCCGATTCTTCGCTAAGGTGGTATAGATTCAATGGTCGTTTCTTAAATAATTAATGGAGTTTGAGGTTAATTCTTCTATATTGTCCACTCATCATGTATTATTGCAATAAGGTAATATTTGCCTTCATACTCTTTATATACTAATCTCAGTGCGCGCCAATCCATACCCCCGAATTTTTCATCGAACCCGGAAAAATAGCTTTCAGTAAATGGTAAGCCGTCATAAATTACCAAAATGTTATTCTGTGAATTGCCTCCGCCCAGGCATTGATTCAGCGAAGTTTTCTCAGCATTCAGGAAATCAGCATCGTATACAAATCTTTTAAAATACTCCCTGGATGTAAGCTTGATCGGGTCTCCGCTGCCATCAAAATATCCCCAGACCCTTTTTTTATTTGTGTATGCATTAAGTCTGAAAGTTGAACGGGTTGCGGTTACATCGTCAGCTGTATCAATATACCCGTAAGGTGAAAACCTGATGCCATCTTCAGGGTGGATATATTCGGTCAGCTTTCTGTAATCTTTATCTTTTATTACAGCAAGAATTTCTTTGGTGAGACTAAGCAATGCAGAATCATTTGCAAACTGCTGATCTGAATTATACAATGGAGAAAAGCTGAATAATTCAGCCGAAGCTGTGAATAAAAGTATTAAAATTAACTGTTTCAATTTTTTTCCGGTATTTTAGTTAATTAATTCTATAAATTTACTCATCATTTGCAGTTAAAACAATTAAATAATATACCTTTAATTATTGTGTTATTTTAACGATTTTTGTCAATTCAAAATATAATTACAGTAAATTACCGCAAATATGCTGAAATCGCTTTCTAAAATTACACGAAGAATAAAATCACACATCGGAAAAAATGTTACCAGGGAAAATAAAGGGCATATAATAGCATTAGGCGGAGGCGGGTTTTCTGATCAGCCGGATAACCTTTTACTTGATGAGTACCTTTTGCTGCAGACTAATAAGCCAAAGCCAAAAGTGTTATTTCTGCCAACCGCAGGCGGAGACCATGAAGACTATATTGCAAAATTCTATAAAGCATATAAAAAATTCAAATGTATCCCAACTCATCTTTCACTTTCAAAGAAAGCGGTCCCGTATAAAAAGCTTGAACAGATAGTTTTGAGCCAGGATCTTATCTTTGTCGGCGGCGGCAGCCCGAAGTTTTTAATGCAGGTCTGGCGCAAAGCGGGACTTGACCG
>JAPUEV010000136.1 GCA_027492415.1 Ignavibacteria bacterium | reverse complement strand
GATCTTTTTTCTCTTCTTCTTTTTTGATCTCGGGCTGCTGGATCTGAGGATTATTAGTAGTGAAAGTGTTTATCGGCGTGGAAGATATCTGTACGTTCATAGGATTAACGACAAGCTGTTTTATCTTGTCATCCATTTTTTCCAGGTCTTCCTTCTTTATTATGACATAAAGATTTGTATCAACTATAACAGATTTTTTAATTATCTCGTATAATTTCTGCAGTGAATCAGGTGAAAGGAAAACCTTCGGTTTTCCGTCATCTTCTACTACCTGGGTGAGGTCAAGGTTAGCGCCTTTAATTGCAATTACGCAAACTACAAAAATGTAGAGCGCCTGGTAGATGATGAATTTTACGTCTTTTTGTTTTCTCATGACAGGTGTAGTAATATTTTCAATTATACAAAAATATAACAATTACTTACCTGTTCAAATAGAGGGTAATACCTGTTTTTCTAGGTAGAACTACTCAAATAAGACAATAAAAAACCCCGAAAAATACAATTTTCCGGGGTTTGCAGTGATAAATAACCTGTAAATTATTTTACTACTATCATTTTCTTTTTATCGATAAAATTACCGGATTCTATCTTATAGAAATAAACACCGCTTGCAAGCTTATCTGCGTTAAAGCTGATGTTATATTTACCGGCCGCAAGCACCTGGTTAACAGGCACATCAATTTCCTTGCCAAGAATATCATAAACTGTAACCCTTGTCATAGAAACTTTCGGGATATCGAAATTGATATTTGTAACAGGATTGAACGGGTTAGGGAAATTCTGGTATAAAGCAAAGACCTTTGGAATTTCATTTCCCGTAGTTTGAATACCTACAAACGGACTGACCGTTGCAGCATTGCTGTATGGACTTATCCTTCTGCTGCAGAACCTGTCAACAGCCCTTACCCAGAAATAATAAGTAGTTCCGTTTGTTAAGCCGGTAGCAACATAAGCAGTATCCGGATTAGTTGTGCTGTCAATTAAAGTGGAACCTGCAGGATTATTTGTTGTGCTTCTGTATACAAAATATTTCCATACATCAAACTGTATATTTTTATTCCACCTTAACTGCGCAGTAGTATTGCCTGCAATACCCGTTAAAGAAGCAGGGGCCGGCGGTGTAACAGAATCAGCCGGCAAACCGTTATTATTTGTAGGAGCAGGTGTTACCGGGTTATCAATAACATAATATAAAAAGTCGGGGTAACCGTAATGATAACCGGATAAAAAATTAGTCGGAAATGTATTCTGAGTACAGGAATTACAATACCTCATATCTCCATATGTTAAGTGCTGACCAATCTGTGAGCTTGTTCCGAAATAATAACCGTCGGAAGCGCCCTGGTACAATTCAATAATATATTGTGTACCTGAACTTAGCCAGATCGGGCTGCCGAGTGTATCATAAACATACTGCGCAGAGGGACCGGATACCTGTTTCTGTCTTAAAACTGCCTGTGTAGTGTTATCAAACAAAGTTACATACCTGGTAGTGCCTGTTGGCTCATATTTACCGAAATTTGTCACCAGAAGATTTGTATTTGCAGTAAACCTGAAACCTCGCTGTGAACTTCCGACACCGCCCGGTGCGCCGGAATTGACACTATCGGTAGATGAATGTGGACCATTGAAAGTGGATAGTGTGCTGCCAGCCCCAAGTGACGGGTTGCCAAAATACATGTAAATCAATGCGGAGTCATTTCCGGGTATTGCAGGAATTTTGACCCAGATACCTGTATTTGTTGCATTCATCGGGCCCTCTATCCAGTAATTGTATAATGTGCCCGGCGAAACACCGCATGAATTTGCGAACCGGATATCGTTCCCGTTAGGCAGCATTAAGCCCAGGGAGATCAATACCTGGGTATTAACAACCAGCCTTACCTGTGTGTTATTAACAGGTGTGCCAGAGTTATTTTTAACCCAAATTGGCAATTGTGCACTGAAAACAGGGCCTCCATCTGTTTGCGAAAATGATGTAAAAGTGCTGCAGATAAAAAGTAAAGCAATTAAAAACGCGAAGAATAAACGTTTCATTGTTCCTCCTTTATTTTAAAAAAACAATATTAGAATCCTGTGTTGCTTATATATTGTAATTATCTGCTATATAGAGATTTAAAATAAGCATCCTGAAATTTATAATCAACTTATATTTTCTTTAGGTCGTGGGCAAAGAGTAAAAGGGCATGCGGTCCGCTTAAGCCAAGCTTTGAGCAGATGTTATTCCTGTGGTTTTCAATAGTTCTGACACTGCGGAACAGCTCTTTTGCGATCTGAGCGCTGGTTTTATTCTGAGCTATTAATTTTAAGATCTCCGTTTCTGCAGCTGTAAGCTTTGAAAGCTCGTTTTGTTTCGGGACAGTCCTGTTCCTTTCCACCAGGTAGCCGGATATTGCTGAGCTGATATAATACTCACCTTCCGATACCCGTTTTATGCAATCGATAAGATCATTGGCTATGCTTTCCTTGAGCACATATGCTTTTATATCAAGCTCCAATGCTTCATCAAAATATTCTTTATCTTTATGAATAGTGAGGATGACAATTTTTGTGTTTAGCTTTTCTTCCTTTACTTTCCTTGCCACATCAAGCCCGCTTAAGCCCGGCATATCAATATCAAGTATTGCTATATCGGGAAGTTTTTCCCGTATCAGCTTTATGGCATCATCACCGTTTGCAGCTTCGCCGGTTATTTCAATTCCCTCATCCTCCGATACAATGCTTAATATACCTTTACGGAATATATGGTGATCATCTGCAATTATTAATTTTATTTTATCTGCCATTTATTATTTTACGGGAACAGTTATCTTAAATTTCGTGCCCTTATCTTTTTCAGAGGTGAATTCATAAACTGCTTTTATCATTCGCAGCCTTTCATCTATATTTATAAGGCCAAACCCCAGCTTTGCGGGGTTTACCGCTTCAAAGCCAATACCGTCATCATTAATTTCCGTTACTATGAACATTACTGACTTCCTTACATTAAATGTAACG
>JAPUEV010000135.1 GCA_027492415.1 Ignavibacteria bacterium | reverse complement strand
ACTGTACGGGTTTGATATAGCATCGCCGTTCATATAAGCAGCAGGCGCGTATGATAAGCCGCGTTTTGAGCGAAGCTCAATGAAATATTTATCATACATAATGTTCATAGCTACCATCATCGATACAGCGTCAGGGGAATTCCATGGAATACCTGACATAATTCCCGCGAGATAGTTTGTTGAAATATTGCGAGGAACAATATCCTGGCCGGGTTGCTCAATGGTGGTGCGGTTTTCAACGGTTACGGGTGAACCCTCAGGCAGGTTGGCAAGTGAGCTTTTTACTTTTTCAATGATATCGCTTTCAGATACATTGCCTGTAACAACAAGGAATGCCCGTTTTTTGCAGAGATTAGCCTTGATGAATGCTTTAATATCATCAAGAGTTAAAGAAGCCAGAGTGTTAGCATTACCGCCTGGATCTTTTTCATAATTTTTTCCTTTGAATGCTGATTCAAGTGTGATGCGGTCAAGCCTTGAATCAGGGTCGCCTTCATTCTGCTTAGCGTATGAGATGAACTGTTCTTTTTTATTTTCAAACTCGCCCGGCTCATAAGCGGGGTGCATCAGTGCATCGGTGAACAAGAGCCATGACTTATCCCATGATTCCTTTAAGCACTGCATGTTAAGCTCGCCGTAATCCAGCGAGGCATCACTGCCGAACGTTGTGCCAATTTTTTCTGCAGCTGCAAGGAAATCACTTTTCTTAACTGATTCAGTGCCGCCTTTAATGATATAGCTGTATGAAAGCGCTTCGATGCCCTGTTTATCCAGGGGATAGTTTGCCGTGCCGCCTGTAACAAAAAGCCTTGCGCTGATAACATCCTTGCCGGTGTTCTTTATTACTACCTTAAAGCCGTTCACGTCAAGCTCCTTTAAGCTGTATTGTGAATACGCATTCATTGATGAAAAGAAAACAGCAAGCAGTATTATAAAAAAGGCTTTTGATATTTTTATATTTCTCATATTCATTTTCAGTTGAATTTCTTTTTTCTCTTCCCGGTTAATTTAAAAGGTCTTCAAATTTTTTGATGCCCATTGTCTGCTGCATTGAAGGAGAGAGCAGAAGACCTGATACTTTTGGCTTATCCTTTATGTACTTCTGCACATACTTTTTAATATCAGCGCGGGTAACTTTGTTGATGTTCTCAATATATTTGAACCCGTAATCAAGATCTTTTATAGCCCAGAAGAAACCGAGCGAATGCGAAAAGCTTGAAGTCTGCTCCATCTGGTATTTTTCCTGGATAGCGAGCTGGCTTTTTGCCATTTCAAGCTGTTCATCGGTGAAGTATGAATCGGAATCCCACATATCAATATGCTTTTCAAGTTCAGCAAGGCATTCCTTTATCTTTTTAGGATTAGGTACTATCCTTACCTGTATAGGACCCGTGTAAATATCAGTTGAATAGCCTATGTATGCTTCCAGGGCAAGGCCGGAATCAACAAGCTCTTTGGAAAACTTTGAGGACTCGAGGTTTAGTATATATGAAAATACATCTGCCGTATATGTGGCGGGTACATCTTTCCGCGTATCGGGTCCGTGCCAGCCTATATATATTACAGGCGCTTGCGCGTTTTCGCTGGTAGTTACAAAATAAATATCTTCTTTTATTGGTTTGAACTCAGGGACAGGATATTTTTTAAACGGATCAAAGCCTGATGAAGCCCAGTCACCGAAAACACCCTGAACTTTTTCAAAAACTGCATCGTGGTCAACATCACCTGCCACTATGAGGAGTGAATTATTTGGCCAATAGTATTTCTGCTGGATAGCCTTCATCTTTTCGGGAGTGGCTGAAAGTATTACGTCATGATCACCGATAGGTATCTTGCGGCTTTTATCTGCTCCCCACATTTTTTCTTCCCATTCATAATATAAATTGAACTCAGGGTTTGATTCACCGCGCTGGAACTCACCGTTGACCACGGGATGCTCTTTAGTCATTTCGTCTTCAAGAAATAGCGGGTAGCGTATCGCGCTGTTCATGAACTTTAAGCCTTCATCCAGGTTACGGGAAGGAAGTGTGAAAAAATAATTTACACGGTTGGTTGATGTAGTGCCGTTCCATGCCATGCCAAGGGAATTAGCCTTCTTCAGGTATTCTTCCTGCGAGGGGATATCCTTGTTTGCTTTAAAGAACATGTGTTCATAGAAGTGTGAGAGCCCGCTGAATTCAGGTGATTCGGTATAAGCGCCGTTCTTTACATTAATTTCTATGGTGGCAATTGGAACGCTTTTATCTTCAACTACCAGTACATCAAGTCCGTTGGGCAGGGTTTTAAAATAGTAGCCAGCGGGCATTGATGACTGCGCAAATATCAAAGATGCATTAATAATGAAGGCAAGAAGCGCAATAAAAGTACGTTTCATGTTGAGTTGTTTGATTTAATTATTGATTTACTGTGGTGTAACTGCAGAGGACTGTATGCGCAAATATAAGGATTTTTGAATTATAGTAAACTGAAAAACAGTTAATATGAATGAGATTGCTTCGAATGCTAAAGCATTCCTGCAAAATATGATATTTTTTTGCGGGGAACGAAGTGACGAAGCAATCTCACAATTTAAATTAATTACTTACTGAACTGTAATTGTGATCTCCACGCTGTTACACGCGGTAAATTTAACATCTCCATATATAGGAGTAGTGCAGGATGTAAAAGCCTTATAGCTATTACCCGCCGTAAAACCACAAATTGTACACCTGCCGTCTAAACCGGGTGAAACTGAACCTATACCGGTAACAGTAAGTGTACAGTTTGTTACCGGCTGTCCGTTACCGTCTACAAGCCTGAACTGCTGGCAGCATAATTCCTGTCCGGATGAAAATGAATTTTGCGGCAAGCTGGTTATCAAAAGGACCCCTAAAAAAGCAAAAATGAATAAAAACACTGTTTTTTTCATGATGTTTTTCCTTTCAAGAAAAGTTAAGTTGAAGCTTAACTTACTCAATCAAGATAAAACACACAAAGAATTTATTTTCATTTTGACGTG
>JAPUEV010000134.1 GCA_027492415.1 Ignavibacteria bacterium | reverse complement strand
CTTGCATCCCCCCTTAAAGCCTGAGAGTTCTGAAACAATATATTTTAAATCTTTTTACCGCAATTCAACGTATATCCTTATATATTTAATATAGAAACTTTATTTGCCATATTTACATTAGGATAGTTAGATGAGAAAAATGTTCTTCATATTACTTGTTTGCATGTTATTTAACGCGTTGACATGCAGCAATGCTTTTTCCCAGTGGCAAAAGCTCAACACTACAGGCAGCGTGCCGCATTTAAAGAATGCATCAGCTATTTATGACCCATCGGGCAACCGTATGATCATTTACGGCGGCAGAAATGCAGCAGGTGTGCCAACAGATGGTATCTACAGCCTTAATCTTAATACAAATACATGGAGCCAGATCACGCCATTAACCGGATTCAATCCGGCGCCCAGGTTTACTCAAAATGCCTTCTATGAGCCAAATGATAACGCTATGATCATCTGGTCAGGCCAGGGTTCTGCTGCAACTCTATACAGCGATGTGTGGAGCTTCAGCTTTGTATCCAATAACTGGAGCCAGTTATGGCCCGATGGCAACAGCAGCGGACCCGCCCGAAGATACGGCACTGCATCAGTATATGAGCCCGTTACCAAACGCATTACTACTTTTGCAGGCTTTACTGCTGCAGGCAGATTTGAAGATACATGGACCTTTGATATTACAGGATCTCAATGGATTGACAGAACCAATAACCCGCATCCCCAAAAACGATGCCTGCACGCAGGGGTTTATGCCGCTGATCTTGGTAAATTTGTAATTTATGCCGGACAGGATGATAACGGCGTGCGCGATGATATCTGGCAATGTACCTTAAGCAGTTTTGTGTGGAGCGATATTACTCCCGCTGTAAAACCATCACCCAGGTTCTGGAACTCCATCATTTATTACAACGGCGGTAATATTTTAATTTTCGGCGGACTCTCTCAAACGCCAAAAAACGATATGTGGAAATTCCGCATGGGCAGCAACCTTTGGGAACAGGTTAACCAGGGCGTCACAATTCCCGGCGCACGGTGGGGACATACCGGTATCTACATCCCCTCACAGGATAGAATGATAATCTTCGGCGGTGAAGGCGACTCATTATACTCCGATACATGGCAGTACAGCAATGTTAGTGTTATTGGTATCGGGCCAATTTCAAATGTAACACCTCATGAATTTAAGCTTGAACAAAACTATCCCAACCCGTTTAACCCGGTGACAAAGATAAAGTTTGCGACCCCCCTCAGTCCCCCCGAAGGGGGGAAGTTTGTTAAACTTTCTATCTCAGATTTAACAGGAAGGGAAATTAGTGTTTTAGTAAATGGTGTACTTAAAGCGGATGAATATGAAATTGAATTTGATGGTTCTAGCCTGCCCAGCGGAGTATATTTCTACCGTCTTACCTCGGGCACCTTCACTCAAACCCGTAAAATGATATTAGTTAAATAACCTTTTACTTTCCCTTTTAAACTGATCAACAAAAATAAAATTAGATATAATAACTTCATCAGTAGCACAGGCAATCCTGTCTGTGTATAGTATGTATAGATATGAAATCTGGATAATTGTAAATTATAAGCTGCAATCCGGAAGCTAAAGAAATGATTTCATAGTAAATCCAGCTAATTAGACGCTAATTGCGTCTTTTTTAACGCATTTATTTTTTAATTGATATGAGTTTAATTTTTAAGTATTTTTGAGGTTTAAGCAAAATTTAACAAATATTTAGCCCTAAATAGGAATATCCGGAGAAGTTATGTCACTTAGAATCGATAAAATCAGAGAAATTTTAAGCCAGCAGGGTCTTGATGCCTTTTATGTTACTCACATACCTAACATTCGTTATCTGTGCGGATTTTCAGGGTCATCTGCATTTTTAATTATCACAAAAGATAAAAATTACTTCTTTACCGATTTCAGGTATAAAGAGCAGTCAAATGCCCAGGTTAAAGATTGTGAAATAATTGTGAATTTTTCACCCGCTGTTGAAATTAAAAATGTTATCAATAATAACGGTTTCAAAAATATTGCGTTTGAATCAACTCACTTAACTGTTCACCAGCTTGACCAGATGAAAGAATCTTTTCCGGGGGTAACTTTTACTGCTGTTCCTGAAAAGATCGAGAAGCTTACGATGATAAAGACCCCCGAAGAAATTGCTAAGATCCAGAAAGCATGTGATATCACGGATAAAGTATTTACTAAGCTGCTTGAAATTATTAAACCTGGCATGAAGGAAAACGAAGTATCAGCTCAAATTTCATTTTTACATAAAATGTACGGCGCTGAAAAAGATTCATTTGACCCTATCGTTGCAAGCGGATGGCGCGGCGCATTGCCTCATGGTATGGCAAGTGATAAGGTGATTGAGTCCGGTGAAATGGTTACCCTTGATTTCGGCTGCATATATGACGGCTTCTGCTCTGATATGACGCGAACTATTTCAGTAGGCAAGCCCGGTGATGAAATGAGAAAGATTTATGATGTTGTCCTTGAGTCACAGGTGCGCGCTGTTAATGCGGCAAGGGAAGGTATTAATACCAAAGCGCTTGATAATATCTCACGCGATTATATAAATGAACAGGGCTATGAAGGTAAATTCGGGCACGGACTCGGGCACGGACTGGGAATCGAAGTTCACGAAATGCCAAGTGTAAGCCAGCGTATGGATATTGATGTACCCGCAAATGTTGTATTCACAATTGAGCCCGGTATTTATATCGAAGGCCTGGGCGGAGTAAGGATAGAAGATGATATCTTAACTAAATCCGGCGGATGCCATGTATTTAATTCATCACCAAAAGAACTGATAATTATCTGACACAAAAAAAACTCACAGTATAATTCTGTTAAGTATTCATAAATAATTTAATTGTATCAAAAAGACCGTCAATAGTTATAAGGAAAAAAAATTTTGCAGCGCTCTTTGCGTCCTTGGCGGTTAAAGAAATAGAATAAGGAATAATTGAAAAAAGTATTAGTAATTACCCATGATTTCCCCCCCATC
>JAPUEV010000133.1 GCA_027492415.1 Ignavibacteria bacterium | reverse complement strand
ATGAACCCGCTGAAAAGCTAAGTGAACCTGAGCTGAATTATTTTGAAATTGTTTTCCTGCTTGAAAAGATAAAAGATGAATACAGGAATGTAATAATGCTGTATCATTTAAAGGATTATTCACTTGAAGAAATTTCCAAAACCCTGAACTGTCCTCTTGGAACTGTTAAAAGCAGGCTTCACAGGGCAAGAAAAAAATTCAGGCAGGTCATATCTTCGGTTATCTGAGATCTGAATCCCTCTCTTCATTATACGTATTTGAACTAAGGATGTAGTCCTTAATTCAATCCATTGCCTTATTACAATTACCTGCCTTAAAGGTTATCTTATATATCAAATAAATGTAATTAAATTAAATATTGGAAAATTATGACTGAAAATAACGAAAATATTAAATATTTTAATGAAATTGATATTTCACATCCTGTTCATACAGATCTTGAAATTAATGCATCAAATCACGGCAATCATGATAACCCCGAACAGGGAAAATTTAAAAATGAAGATTTTGACCGTGAAGTTAAAAATGCTAAGATCATAAATGACCAAACTCATGATACTTTAGTTAAAGATGCCCAATGGCAAAAACATAAACCGGAAATCAATCCGGATAAATCACCTAAAGGTGAAGATGAGATTATAAATAAAGATGAAATAAAAAGAGGCGGGATGGATAAGACAGAAGAAAGAGATGATACACGTGAGCATAGATCTAAAGATGCTAACTGGCCGGTTGATAAAATGAACGAAGCAATTGATCAGCTGGGTGAAAAGATCAAAACTGATAAAGATAACTCAAAAGAAATTGCAGAAAATGATAATAATGTAAAAAACACAACTGCAACTGAAGAGAAAATTCAAAAGCTAAAAGAAACCAGGGAAGAATCTGTACTGGCTAAGCCCATAACTGTAATAGCTGAATCAAAACCTGATAGTAAAAGCAGTAAATCAGACCACACATATTAATTTACATTTAGCAGATAAGATCATAACTTAAGGAGAAATAATGGTAACAAACGCAAAAACAGTTGTAGAAATAATTGAATCATATAAAGGTGAAGGCTATATTTACGAATTCTGTATAAAAGATGAAATGCTTTACTGCATCTCAGTTGACAGGAAATATCAGCCGGATGAACTGGAAATAGAAAAATCAGAAAGCTTTGAGGGTGAGCCCGATATTTCCGGTAATATTACTTCAGGTAAAACCATTGTTTACGCCATTGCTGCCGAAGACGGTACAAAAGGTATACTGATAAACGCTTATGGTTTATACTCACCTGCTGAGCCTGCAAGAATTCTTTCTGAAATACCGGTTAGAAAAAAATAGAATTCTGTAAAAAATACTTATTTTATATCAATATTCCGTAATTTTTGATGTATTTAAGAATAATATTGGAATATCAAATTAATAAATAAGTAAATAATTTTGCAGTACAGGAGACTACTATAATGGCTAAAACTAAAAAAACTAAAGAACCAAAGATAAAAATAAAAAAAGCAAAAAAAGGTGATTTCAATAAAATTGTTGATCTGATAAAAGAGCTTGCAGCATTTGAAAAGCTTGAAGGTCCGAATGATAATGCCGTCAGAAGACTGTACAAAGATACTTTCGGGAAGAAACCTTTGCTGAACATGCTTGTTGCTAAAGAAGACAAGGATATCCTTGGATATGCAATTTATTTTGAATCATATTCTTCATTTCTTGCAAAGAAAACATTATTCCTCGAAGATATTTTCATAACCCAGTCCAGGCGCAATACCGGTATAGGAAAACTATTTTTTGACCGGCTGATAGAAGTTGCAAATGATAAAGGCTGCGGCAGGGTTGAGTGGGCTGTTCTTGACTGGAATATTGACGCTATTGCTTTCTACAATAAAATAGGCGCTACCCCGCTTTCAAACTGGGAGTATTACCGACTGACGTTGTAAGAAAACAATTTTTGTTTTAAAATTTACTTTTATTATTGAGCAGCGATCATAAAATAATTTTATTTGACGGGGTGTGCAATCTTTGCAACAGCTCCGTCAATTTTTTTATCACCCGGGATAAAAAAGATATTTTCCGCTTTGCTGCACTGCAGTCAGATATTGGGATCGAGCTTCAGAAAAAGCTCAATATTGATCACGAAAATATTGAGTCATTTATACTTATAGATGGCAGTAAATATTACAAAAAATCTACAGCAGCATTAAAAGTTGCAGCCATGCTTAGTTTCCCCTATAACTTATTATACCCACTGTTGATAATACCACCGTTTATCCGGAATACCGTATACAATATAATTGCAAAATACCGCTATAAATGGTTTGGTAAAAAGAATACATGCAGGGTCCCGACACCCGAAGAAAGAGCAAAGTTTATTTAGTCACTATAGTAGCTGAAACATTGTCAATTTCCCTTTATTTTCCTTACTATTATTAATATATTTGTAAGATTTTTTAATAATTTCCCAAATTATACCGGCATTTTACAATTGATAAAGATAGCGACCCGTTATTTACAGGTATTTGTATGGCTAAGCATAATTTTATGTGCAAATTCGTATTCGCAGAACAGGTTAATTACCCGTAACTCCCCTGATATCCCCGAAACATTTCAGAAAACTGTTCAAACCGAACACAGGAAGCTAATTAACCTGAACGGCCAGTGGGATTTTTCTTCTGAAAAGAATAATGCTTCAAATATCAATGTTCCCTTTTGTTATGAATTCAAAGGTAAAGTAAGCGTTTCAAGGATGTTCAATACCGGGCTTGAAGGTCCGGGTGACTGGAATTACATCATCTGCTGTGACGGAATAAATTACCAGGCAGAAATAAAAATTAACGGCAGCTTTATTGTAAAGCATGAAGGCGGCTTTACTCCGTTTTCCTCTCCTATTGCAGAAGGTATTATTAAAGAGTCCGGGAATATCATTGAAGTAAAAATAGATAATACCCTTGATGCCTCGAGGACTATCCCGTTAAAGAACACTGCTAACTACCCCAAAAATTACGGTGGTATTTAC
>JAPUEV010000132.1 GCA_027492415.1 Ignavibacteria bacterium | reverse complement strand
AGAATGAATGGAAAGACTCCCGTAACTACTTTGGGTTATGTTTGATGAGTAAATTGTAATCAATGAGCAATGAGCTATGAACAATGAACAATGAGTAATGAACAAAAATAAATATCCTTGCAGAATATTTTTAATTCTTAATTCCTAATTATTTCACGCGTCCTTTGCGCATCTGAATCCGCTGATCAGCCATCTTTCGTGTGTTTTAAAGAAATTCCTGTAAGTATTCCTTGTGGAATCTTTTGGTGTGCCAAATGAACCACCGCGCAGCACTTTCTGGTTAGTGAACCATTTATCGTTGTATTCCGCAAAACCTGACCTGAAGCCCGGGTAGGCGGTGAATTCAGAGCCTGTCCACTCCCACGTATCACCAATCATGCCATAGCATCCGTAATAGCTTTTACCTTCTTCATATGTAAACACATCAGCAGGTGACCATATCCTTGATTCAAGCAAATTGCATTTAAACTCATCCGGTTCATTATCTCCCCATGGGTATAATCTTTTCTTTCCTTTATCTTCATCCCAGCCTGCGGCTTTTTCCCATTCAGCTTCTGTTGGCAGCCTTTTACCCGCCCACCTTGCAAATGCATCCGCTTCAAAAAAGCTTACATTGCTTACAGGCTCATTTGCAAAATTTTCAATAAAACGTTTCCCTTTAAAATCACATTTATACCAGCTTCCGTTATCATCACACTCCCAGTACATCGGCGCGGTAATCTTATTGCTGTTCACCCACTGCCATCCTTCATCAAGCCAGTACTTAAAATTACTATAGCCGCCATCCTTTATGAACTCAAGGTAATCACCGTTTGTGACCTGTGTGTTATCTATCATGTAATCGTTTAAATAAACCTTATGCTGCGGCATTTCAATATCATATGCAAACTGGTCCTTCCATGCAAGAATATCAAACCCAAGCTCAAAAATTCCGCCCGGAATTTTTATCATTTCCTTTTTATGACCCTTACCGTTAGTGCCGGGTACCTTCTTAACTTCCTTTGGTTTGTACTGATCCTGCAGTAAATGCTGAAGGTCATATACCATCAGCTCCTGGTGCTGCCACTCATGGTTAAACGCCAGCATAAAATCCTTAAGCACATTCAGCTTCATTTCAGCTTTTTCAAAGAACCTTGCTGTCTCCCGGTTTATGTAGTTCCAGTAAGCAATAGTATCCTTTACAGTCGGCCTTGAAATTGTCCCTCTTCTGCTCTTATTGAATGGCTTGCCGAATGCCTGGTAATAAGAATTGAGGTAATATGAAAAATCCTGTTTGTAAGCCTTGTAGTCCTTAAAGTATTTCTTCAGCAGCTGGTCATAGAACCAGGTAACATGACCCAAATGCCAGCGCGGTGGACTCATAAAGCTTTCCGTCTGCACTACATAATCTTCTATCTCAAGCGGCTCACACAGCTCAATTGTCATTCTGCGCACTTTGCGGAACTGTGAAAATATCTTATCATTGCCAACCCCGCTTAAGGAATTTTCAATGTCATTTATATTCAGAACGCTGTTTTGATTTTCCATTTAAATATTTTATTAGTAGTTTTACAGGATTATTTTTTTAATATATGAAATATATTAAATATATCTTTTCTCAGGGATATTTAAAATTCATTTTACACCGTATAAGATATTTCAATATAATTTTCACTTAAAAAGTTCTGTAATATTTGATAAATTATTAATTATTGCCATAAATTGAGCCTCATCCAATTCAAAAACGTATCGCATTATTACGGAACTGCTGCTGCGGTTGATAACCTCTCATTTGAAATTGAGGAGGGGAAAATAACGGCAATTATTGGCAAAAGCGGCAGCGGAAAATCAACCCTGCTGCAGATAATCAACGGGCTGATTAAGCCTTCAAAGGGCGAGGTAATAGTTTTCGGCGAACCGCTGGATTACAGGAACATCAATAAAATAAGGCTGAAGATTGGTTATTCTGTTCAGGGTACGGGCTTGTTCCCTCACATGACCATCTACAATAATATAGCAATACTCGGCAAGATCACTGATGAATCAAAACACGATATTGAGCGCAGGATTGATACATTAATGAGCTTTGTTAACCTTGCGCCATCGTTTAAAACAAAATTTCCTTACCAGCTCTCAGGCGGTGAGCAGCAGCGCGTTGGTATTTGCAGGGCAATTATGCTGAACCCTCCGGTTTTTTTGCTGGATGAAGCCTTTGCAGCCCTTGATCCTGAAACCAAAAACGAGATACATAACGAGCTGCTTGAAATGCAGAAAGCCGAACCGCGTACTATTGTAATTGTTACGCATGATATTAACGAAGCTATTAAGCTTGCCGATAACATAATGTTCATGGAAGGCGGCCAGATAAAGCAATACGCATCTAAACAGGAAGTAATGAGTAACCCCGCAAGCAAATCTATAAAAGATTACATGGAAAGAAGGGGATATTGAGGAAATATTTGATCCTGATATTACTTATTTCTTCACTTGCAGGGGCGCAAACCATTCGTGTTGGCGCAAAGCATTTCAATGAGTCATACATACTTGCAGAAATAATGTCACAGCTGCTGGAGTCAAACGGCTATAAGGTTGAAAGGAATTTCAATTTAGGCGGAACGCTTGTATGTTATGAATCACTGGTAAATAACCAGATAGATATTTACCCGGAATATACCGGTACTATCAGCGAAGCAATTTTAAAGCTTGATACTCGGCCCGGAATATTTGAGCTTAACGAAAAGCTTAAGAAAGATCACGGGCTGGAAATTTCCGGCAGCTTTGGTTTTAACAATACTTATGCGTTTGCTGTTAAAAAGAAAACTGCTGATAAATATATCCTGCGGAATATATCTTACCTGAAGCCGCATCCTGACTTAAAGGCTGCTATGAGCTATGAGTTCATAAAGCGAAAGGATGGCTGGGAGAACCTTGCAGCATTGTACGGTATAAAGATCCGCCCCGTGGGAATCGATCACGGGCTGGCATACCAGTCACTTGATGATGAAAAGATAGAGCTTACTGATGTATACTCAACTGATGGCGAAATAAGCAAATATAACCTTG
>JAPUEV010000131.1 GCA_027492415.1 Ignavibacteria bacterium | reverse complement strand
AAAATGTACTTTTTGCTGAAATTAATTATTACTATTACAATAATTCCCCTGTTAACCTTGAACAAAGAGAAGATAAAATAGCTGTTATTACAGGCAGTGGTCCCTATTCAGTTCAGAATATTTCTGCACAGATAAAGAACAGGCTTAACCCTGCTGATACAGTAAAGTCAGCGGATGAAAATGTGATAATTATTACTCTCAGCGGTAATAAACTGTTCTCAAGGATTAACACTGTTATGCAGTCACTCAGGGGAATACAGGGTATTAAATTTGTAACAAAAACATATTACGGAAGTGCAAGGAAAGTAACACAGGTTCCCACTGATGAATTCATAGTCAGGCTGAAGGATGAAAAATATTCCGGTGAGTTCAGCAAATTGAACGCATTGAATAATTGTTTTATTGTTGGAAATATTGGCGATAAAAAAGGGTTCCTGATTAAATCTTTTGACGGTGTAAATAAAAATGCCCTTGAGCTTTCTGATATATATTATAATTCCTCAATATTTGAATTTGCTGAACCAAATTTTTTATACCCTGATTTCTGTTTATTGAATTACACCCCAAACGACGCGTTTTATTCTTCACAATGGGCATTGAACAATACAGGACAAAGCGTATCCACTGAAGGAGTTACAGGAGCCGGAGACGGAGCAACAGTCAATGGTATCCCGGGAGCAGATATGCGGGTCAGCCAGGCATGGGATTATACACTTGGCTCAACCACAGTAAAAGTTGGTGTTATGGATACCGGCATTGATTCCACCCATCCTGACTTCCAGTCAGCAAGCCACCTGCTTGCAGGTTATGACGCATACTATAATAAAAACGGTGTCCCCCGCGATTCAGGTTCACACGGTACATGCACTGCAGGATTAATAGGAGCAGTAACAAATAACTCCACAGGAATATCAGGTATAGCCCCGAACTGTAAATTAATGTCACTCAGAATTTTTAACGCTGCAGGCAGTGCAACAAATGCAGGTATAGGCAGAGCTTTTGATACTGCAAGAGTAAGGGGAATTGATGTTTTAAGCAACAGCTGGGGCGGAGGTACTGCAGCAGCGGTTATTACAACTGCAATTAACAGTGCTGCAACAAGCGGAAGAAGCGGGCTTGGATGCATCATACTGTTCTCTTCAGGCAACGAAGGCAGAAATCCGCCGGAATATCCCTCATATCTTGCCAACGTTATCTGTGTTGGCGCTTCAACTACTCATGACCAGAAAAAAGCAGCAGGCTCAGGTAACCAGTACTGGTGGGGCGGCAATTACGGTGAAACAATTTCTACCGGTGATATCGAGTGTGTAGCCCCAACAATATGCTACTCAACTGATGTACAGGGTACAGGCGGCTATAATACAGCTGCAGGCACTTCAGGAGATTACTATCCCACTTTCAACGGAACATCATGCTCATGTCCAAACGCAGCCGGTGTTGCTGCATTGGTACTTTCTGTTAATACTTCACAGACAAGGCTGCAGGTTACACAGAACCTGCTTTATGGCTGCGATAAAATTGATAACGTCCCGTATTCATCAACAAAAACATACGGCAAATGGAATAATTATTTCGGCTACGGAAGAATTAACGCATATAATTCTGTAAGACTGGCTGCGGGTGTTGATATAACACCGCCATCAATAAATCATACTTCCGCTGCAAGCCATAACAGCACTTATCCAACTATACTAACTGCAAATATTACCGATCAGAACGGTACATCTGTACCAACCTCAGGGGTTAACATGCCTATGGTGATCTACCGTTCAAATAAAAATAATGCGGGGTGGAGCTCCTTTGATTCAGCTTATGCAACATCAAATTCAGGCTCTGATTTTAATTTCCAGATCCCCTGCTTTGGCTGGGAAACACAGGTACAGTATTACCTGAAGGCAGTTGATAACTCCGGAAATATTGCTTACTTCCCCAAAGGTGCGCCAAATACATTCTGGCTTTGTTACTATGCAGTAGGCAGCCTGACTGAAGCTACCAGCAAGATCTCTGCATGGGCTCCGCCTGATGGCGGCGCCGGTATTTCGGGAACAGTGAATTTTGCAAGCTTTAATATTTTAAACGCTAAGGTAAAGATATATTTAAGATCTACATACGTCAGCGATAATATACTTTTCCTCTGGTCACCTTCTGCTGATAATAATAACAACAGGAAATGCCTGTTTTCCGAAAACGGTACTTCGCTTGATAACATTACAGGCGCTACTGTAACAGATTCAGCTTCGCAGTACTGGTACCAGGGCACACCGCCTTATACAAGCGGAGCTTACTTCCCTGAAATAACACTGCGCGGCTTGACTGGTACAGCAGCCGGCGGAAACTGGAAATTCATCAATCTTGATCTTGCTGCAGGCGATGCGCCTACATATGACAGCTTAAGGATAACACTGCTGAAAACTTCGGGCACACTAAGTCCTGCAGCGCGTTTAAACAGCTACAGGGATTCCGTTATAGATTTTGGCGTAATTCCGCAAAGCTCATATACTGATAAGAATTTCTACCTGAAAAATTCAGGTAATTCAAATTTAACTGTAAGCTCTGTTACCTTTACAGGTACATATTCATCAAGCTTTACACTGCAGACTTCACTTCCGGGCGCAATTACTCCGGGTGATAGCGCGCTCTTCACAGTGCGCGGCTCTAATGCACTTGGACTTAAAAAAGGTAACGGCGGAGTTGTTTTATTCGGCGCTGAAAACGGTGTGATGAACATTGCAACCAATGATCCATCCAAACCTGTATTCAGGGTCTCGCTGCAAACCGATTATGCTTTACCTGTTAAGCTGGCATACTTTGATCTTACAAACATCAAAAAAGATGTTAAAGCATCATGGAGTACAATGAGCGAAATAAATAATTCAGGTTTCGAAGTGCAGAGACAATCAGTAGATAAAAATGGTAATTCATCTGAATGGGTAAAAGCAGGATTTGTACCAGGTAAAGGTACAACTAATGAACAGTCATTCTACAGCTTTACTGATCTTAAGCCGGGTAACGGCAAATTCAATTACAGGCTGAAACAAATTGATCTCAGCGGTAA
>JAPUEV010000130.1 GCA_027492415.1 Ignavibacteria bacterium | reverse complement strand
CCCAACCGTAAAAATCCCGGCAGGCCTGATGAAGTTATAATTAACAGGTTAAAACTGAACAAAGACCAGGTTCTGCAATTTGAAAATCTCAAGAATGAGCACAGGAAACAAACAGAAGATCTGCAGTTTGCCTCGAAGAAGCTGCATGATGAATATTTTGGTTTGCTGAAATCAGAAACACCAGATACTTTAAAAGCCTCGCAGATATTAAATGAGCTTGGAAAGAATCAGCAACAGCTTGATAAAATTACATTTGAACACTTCCAGAAGATCAAGAATATCTGTGATAAAGATCAGAAGCAGCTTTTCAATACTTTCATTGATGAAATAGCAGGCTCATTTAAGCCGCCTGTTCCCAAAAAATAAATAAAAAAACTATCGCTGGAATATATACCTTCTGTCGTCTAAATAATTAACAAATAAATGTTTCTAAAACAACAGGAGGTATATAATGAAAAACAGGATAGCTGCGATGATTTTCCTAATGGCTGCCTTTACAGCAATAATATTTACAGCAATAAGCTGCAGCAGTGATACAACTACCGGTACAACAGTTACAACAAGCGAGGCACCTGCTGTTTACCAAAAGATTTACGGCGCTACTGATGTATATGTAGAAGGTGACTATGTTGTTATAAAAAGTAACGGCAGGCCTGAGCATAAGAGCCCGTATTACCTTGGCACACAATGGCAAAGCTCCCTTTATGAAGCATATAACGGACCCAACCCGAACTTTGTACTTAATCCGAACAGGATAACAGAGTTTAGTATGACTTACAAAATACCGCTTAATCCCGCAGAAAATACAAGTCATCCTTCAACACCAATGGGTCCGATGGGTGTTGCATTGAACGGGGTTGCTTTCTTTAACCAGTATGCCGGCGGCGGCGCACCGCTAACCAATGAGATAAATTCATTTGAGCAGTATGGCGGACATCCGCAGCAGCAGGGGCAGTATCACTATCATGTTGAACCAAGCTATATAACATCTATAAAAAGTGATTCAACTATACTTGGATTCTTACTCGATGGCTTTCCGGTATACGGTCCCACTGAACACGGCGAAACAGTAACAAATGCTGATCTTGACAGCTACCATGGTCACTTTGGAGTAACAGAAGATTATCCCAACGGCATTTACCACTATCACGTTTCAACTGAAGCGCCATATTTAAACGGTGATGGCTTTTATGGCACTCCCGGAACAGTATCATATTAAAAGTAAATTCATAATGAAGATATTATTAATAATATTAACCATTCTTTTTGCTATACCGGGCTGCTCGGTTTATAAAGAGCAGTCCGCCGGTACAACTGATTTTACGTATTTGAATTCAACTGACCCTAAGCTTAATACAAAAGACAGGTTAGTATATTATGTTTCCTTATTATTTACCGGAAGAATATCAGTAGTAAATGATGGCGATACACTGAAACGGAGCGATTATAAAGAGGGGAGGCTGGATGGGAAAGAAGTAATATTCTATTCAGCCGGCAAAATAAAGGAAGAAAGATATTATACCGGCGGTTTAAAGACCGGTGAGCATACAGGCTGGTGGGAAAACGGAAAGTTAAGATTTATTTATCACTTTAAAGATGATATGTTTGATGGGAACGTAAAGGTGTGGAACGAAAGCGGTATGCTGTTCAATGATTTCAATTATGTTAAAGGACAGGAAGAGGGTTTAGAACGTGCATGGTTCCCAAACGGCGATGTACAGGCAAACTATATTGCAAAGAATAACAGGAAGTATGGAATTACAGGGGTGAAGAACTGCCAGACAATCACTGAAGGCTATTCCGTAAAATAAAGCTCTAAATACCATGAGAAATATAAAATTATTCACATTCATAATATTTTTGTTTATTTACAGCTGCGGCAGCAACAAGGTAAGTGAGCTGCCTTATTACGATAAACCTGATTTTACGCCGCAATGGGTAAATGATAATGAATCTGAAAAAATTCATGAAATATCCGGATTCAGCTTTACTGACCAGGATGGCAAACAGGTTACCAATAAAGAGCTTAAAGGAAAGATTTACCTTGCGAATTTCTTCTTTACTACCTGTCCTGGTATCTGTCCCACAATTACAAAAAATCTTTTAAAGGTTCAGAATGAATTTTCAGTAGATAATGATGTCAGGATAATTTCGCACAGTGTAATGCCGTGGAGTGATTCCGTTGCAGCTCTGAAAAATTACGAAAAAACATTCAATATAAAAAACGGGATGTGGTATCTTGTTACAGGGAAAACCGCGGAAATTTATGAGCTTGCAAGAAGATCATATTACGCCGAAGAAAAAGCCGGCTATAACAGTGATTCAACAGAGTTCCTGCATACTGAGCATGTTCTGCTTGTGGATAAAAAAGGACATTTAAGGGGGATATATAACGGAACAATAGCATTGGATGCAGAGAGAATGATAAATGATATAAAGATTTTAAAGAATGAAAAATGATTTAAAGTATAAAAAAAGTGCATCACTTAACGATGCACTTTAATAAATGAGAGCGAACTATTACAAATTGAAACAGAGCAAAAAACACTTAAATAACCTGTGAGAGCACAGGTAAAAAATTATTTGCGTGTTAATTTCTTTTTAAGCCAGTATCCGTGTGTATATAAATGCAGAGCAAATACTATTACAAATACTGCTGTTAATAACAAATGGATCTCTTTCCATTGGCCTTCACCAAGAGAAAGAAGGCTCCAGTCATTTCCCGAGCTGTTTTCAATCAGCATAACTATACCGGTAATTATCATACCTGCAAATGTACCGATAGAACAGATTTTACATGTCCTTGAAGCGGGGAGAATATTTTTTGCTGTTATTGATAATTTAGCTTCACCGGAAAGTTCTGCTTTCTTTTTAAACTGGGAGACCACATGAATAACAGTGGCTATTATGAGAATGGTGAATATTATTATAAAATACATATTACAGCTCCTTTTTCAGTTTACATCTTTCACTTTGATATTCAGCTTGGTCCGGTGATAACTATATGATCTTTATTTACTGCCTCAATACAAAATTAATCAACAGTAATGCGCAAATCAGTGAAATTAA
>JAPUEV010000129.1:2625-3073 GCA_027492415.1 Ignavibacteria bacterium | reverse complement strand
CAGATGAATGAACCGCCCGGAGCTCGTCAGCGTATCGGCTTAACAGGTTTAACTGTGGCTGAATACGTCCGCGACGAAGAAGGTAAAGACGTGCTTTTATTCGTTGATAATGTGTTCCGTTTTACTCAGGCAGGCTCAGAAGTATCAGCTCTGCTTGGACGTATGCCTTCAGCAGTAGGTTACCAGCCAACACTGGCTACCGAGATGGGTGCCCTCCAGGAAAGAATTACTTCTACCAAGAAAGGTTCTATCACATCAGTGCAGGCTATCTACGTTCCTGCTGATGATTTGACAGATCCGGCTCCTGCTGCGGTATTTGCGCATCTTGATGCTACAACAGTACTTGACAGAAAAATTTCAGAGCTTGGTATCTACCCGGCTGTTGATCCGTTATCATCAACTTCACGTATTCTTGATCCACTCGTAATAGGTGAAGAGCATTACAATG
>JAPUEV010000129.1:0-2615 GCA_027492415.1 Ignavibacteria bacterium | reverse complement strand
AAATATAAAGATCTTCAGGATATTATTAATATCTTAGGTATCGATGAGCTCTCAGATGATGATAAGCTTGCGGTACAGAGAGCAAGAAAAGTACAGAAATTCCTTTCACAGCCGTTCTTTGTGGCTGAGCAGTTCACAGGCTCAAAAGGAAAGTATGTAAAAATTGAAGAATCAATAAAAGGATTTAAGGCTATCGTAAGCGGTGAGTGCGATGACGTTCCTGAAAATGCTTTTTATATGGTTGGTAATTTAGAAGAAGCATTGGAGAAGGCTAAAACGTTATAAAGATGTCAGATAGTTTGATCCATTTAGAGATAGTAACACCAGGCAGAACAGTTTTTGCAGGAGATGTAAAAAGTTTTACCGCCCCGGGCAGCGAAGGAGGTTTCCAGATCCTTCGTAACCACGCCCCGTTCATATCAACCATAATACCAGGCGCTGTAAAGTTTACAACTGCCACAGGCGAGATCAAAAATTTCGTTACATCAGGCGGAACAGTAGAAGTGCATAATAATATTATTACTATGCTCGCTGAATCTATTATTCCCGTTGAAGAAATTGATATTGCTGAAGCTGAAAAAGAAAAGACAGAATCTGAGAGGATACTTGAATCTAAGGAGCCGGGTCTTGATAAAGAGGCTGCAAAACATCAATTATTAACTGCTAAAGCAAAAATTAAGGCTGTTTCTGCTTAAAAACAGGTGTTTATTAAAAAGTGTATAAATTACACGGTTTTTTTATAGTTCTATTATAACTATATTGTTTTTCTGAAATTAGAGGTCTTTTAACATAAAATAGATTTTTGGCGGGGCCGGTAGCTCAGTGGTAGAGCATCTCCCTTTTAAGGAGAGGGTCGGAGGTTCGAGACCTCCCCGGCTCACAATTTTTTGCAAAGCATTTGTTTTTAAATATTTTTCATTATATTTGCATAGCTATTGTTCCTGCGCATTTGCAGGAAGGTTTTACAGGGCGTTGATTTTCGTAGTTTTTAACGCTTGAATTTTATTACTTAGAAAGGAGGAGAAGCCCGAATGCAGAAAGGTAAAGTAAAATGGTTTAACGCTGATAAAGGATTTGGTTTTATAACTGGTAATGACGGAAAGGACGTATTCGTGCATTTCAAGTCAATAATCGGAGATGGATACAGATCACTCGAAGACGGACAGGAAGTCGAATATGAGGTAGAAGAAACCGATAAAGGTTTACAGGCAAGAAACGTCTCTAAAGCATAAGTTTTGTCTTAGATCACGAGAATAAATGTAAAATCCCCGTTTGTAGCAATATAAGCGGGTTTTTTTATGCCCAAAAATTAACATACCCCGTTTACGTTATTAACTTTCTACCTTAAACAAGTTAAATTTGTTACGTGAATGATTAATTTAAAAAGGGAAAAATATATCATGAAAACAACTCTTATTTTTACAATTCTTGCTTTATTTGCTTTAAACAGTTTCGCAAATCCTAAATATGATAAGTGGCAAAACCCGTCATATTTCAGAGGATATAACCTGCTATATGAATCACCTAAAAATCTGCAGGATTTTATTGATTTCAAAAACTATGGCGGAAACTTATTCCACATTCAGCCTGATGGTTTCTTAGGCTGCGATGCTCCTTATGATATCGTTCAGGCTAACATAGATGGCTGCGATATGCTTGTTAATTACTGCAGGCAGGTTGGTATACATTACGTCATCGGTATGCGTTCCGGACCCGGAGCTTATGATACCTTTGATGAATCACAGGGCAATACAGGTGAATCAAGGGTGTGGAACCAGGGCAATATAGTAGAACAGACAAAGTATGCAGAGATGCTGAAAATGGTTGTTAACCGCTATGAGGATGATACTCTATTTGCCGGTCTTAATCTTGTAATTGAACCAAGACCAAAATACAGGGTAATACCTGCCAATACATCAGCAACTTATAAATTCTTCCTTGAAAATGTGTATAATATACATATGGACCAGGTCTATAATTCATGGGTCACTTCAATTCGTGAGATCGACCCCGAGCTTCCATTGATTATTGAAAGCTTTGGATATTCAACACCTGAACTATACCCAGGCTATGTAATTAATGATCAGTACATAATTTACTCCGCTCATAATTATCAGCCTGTTGAGTTCAGCAAAGAAGCTGTTCCGTTCAACAAAACCTACCCGGGTGTTTACTGGAATATATCAACACTATCACAGGTTCAGTATGATGCCCAGTTCATGCGCGAAACAGTTTTTAGCAAGCTCAGGGATTTTCAGCTTGCAACAAATGCTCCTGTATTTATTGGTGAAATGGGAATGTATAAACCGCAGACAGGTGGTGAGCAGTACTTAAACGACCAGCTTACTATATGCAGGGATTATGGCTGGCATTTTGCTTTTTGGGATTGGCGCAGGGGACCCGGCGCGGACTGGAACATCGAAAAATTCGGTGACCCGGATAACCTGCACTGGAAAACAGTTCTCTCAAAATTCCATGCACCGCCCGTACCAACAATGGTATCACCGGCAAGCTTCCAGATAACTTCAAGAAGCCCTTCTTTTTCTTGGGATTCAATGACGGCATTTACATTATATGATATTGACATCGTAAAAGTTGACGGAACAAGCGAAAAT